>JBCBME010000139.1:0-6529 GCA_039822945.1 Pseudomonadota bacterium | reverse complement strand
CACGAACCCTACCCAAGCGCCCAGATCGCCGCGCTCGTGGCGCTCATGGGCCAGATCATGGAACGGTGGGAGATCCCGCCCGCCCGCGTCATCGGCCATTCCGAGATGGCGCCGGGACGCAAAATCGATCCGGGCCGCCGGTTTCCGTGGGCTGCCCTTGAGACGGCGGGCGTCGCGCTGGGTCGCTGTGGGCGGCGGCAGACAATGGTCTCTCTTTCAGCGCTCGCCCAGAAGATCGGGTATCCGGACGCGGCACCCGATGTGATCCTCGAGGCCTTCCGCAGCCGTTTCGCCCAAGGCCGGCTGGGTCCGCCCCGCGCCGTGGATCTGGAAGAGATGGCATGGCTTGCCCAAACCCTCGACGCGCTTGACCCGCGAGACGGCGGCGCGTAGCAGCCGGGCTTGCGCGGGTGGCTGGATGGCCGCGGGAGACGCCCCTTGCTCCGGCAATGCGGCGGGTTTCGAGGAAAGTCCGGACTCCACGAGGCGACGGTGCCGGGTAACGCCCGGCGGGGGCAACCCCAGGGAAAGCGCCACAGAAATCAAACCGCCCTGCATGCAGGGTCAGGGTGAAACGGTGGGGTAAGAGCCCACCGCCGGGCTGGCAACAGCGCGGGCATGGCAAGCCCCACCGGGAGCAATGCCGAATAGGGATCCCGCTGGCCGCCTCGGCCTGGGATCCGGGTAGGCAGCTAGAGATGTCTGGCAACAGGCATCCCAGAGGAATGGTCATCCATCCGTGCGCGAGCGCGGGGGACAGAATCCGGCTTACAGGCCACCCGCGCACAACGCCCGTCCTGTCGGGGCGTGGCCCCCGGGATGAGGCATTTGACGTTTGGAAACGGCATGGCGCTTCGCTGTTGACTTGGCCGCTCGGGTGGATAGAAGGCGGACTTCAGATTGCACCAGACGCCCGGCGTCTGACGAGGAGAACACCGATGGCGAAGCCCACCACGATCAAGATCCGGCTCAACAGCACCGCGGGCACGGGCCACTTCTATGTCACCAAGAAGAATGCACGTACGATGACCGAGAAGATGGTTATCAAGAAGTACGACCCGGTCGCGCGCAAGCACGTCGATTACAAGGAAGGCAAGATCAAGTAATCTTGCTCAAGCCGACGATCGAAAGAGCCGCGCCCTTGCGCGGCTTTTTTCGTTTCAGGGGAGGATGTCCCATGACGATCATGATCCGCCCAGCCACGCCGTCTGATACGGCTGCGGTCGATGCGCTCCTCCAGCGGACCTATCCGCGACTTCTAAAGGCGGATTACCCGCCGTCGGTGCTCGTTGGCGCGATCCCCGCGATGACGCGAGCGCGGCCGCAGCTCATGGCTTCGGGCACCTACTACCTTGCCGACGAGGGCGGAAAGATCCTCGGCGCCGGAGGCTGGACGCGCAATCGCCGGCGGCGTGGCTGGGGGGATGTCAGGCATCTGGTCACCGATGACCGCCAGCTGCGCCGCGGGATCGGGCGCGCGCTCATGGAACACAGTTTCCGCGAGGCGCGCGCAGCGGGGATCGGGGCGCTTGAGTGCTGGGCGACGCTCACGGCGGTGCCATTCTACGAGGCCGTCGGATTTCAGAAGGTGGGGCCCATGGTGGTGCAGCTTCAGGGCGCAATCGATTTCCCTGCCATGCGCATGGAGCGTGCCCTCTAAGAGCGTCCGCGCTGGTGGTGGGCGGCGGGCCGCGCTACGCTCTCGTCAGGAGGTACAGGATGGCTCAGGACATGCAGGCGCTTTTGTTGCGCGAGGGCGGCTTTGCGTCGACCGAAGGGTTCGTGGGAAACCAGCTTGAGAGGCCCGGCGACGTGCTGGAGCTCGGCCAGGTGCCGCGCCCGCGGTTGAAACCGGGTCAGATCCTGGTCCAGGTGCGCCGCGCTGCGGTGAACCCATCCGACATCGCATTCGTGCAGGGCTTCTACGGTCAGCCGCGGGTCGCGGGGGCTCCTGCGGGGTTCGAGGGCGTGGGCACGGTGGTGGAGGCCGGGGCGGGTTTCATGGCGCGGGCACTCAAAGGGCGCGACGTGGCGTTTTACGTCACACCCGATGGTTCGGGGTCATGGGGCGAATACGCCGTCACGCAGGCTGCGCTGGCGCTCCCGCTCAAGAAGGGTGTTGAAGACCGTGACGCGGCAGGTTTGATCGTGAATCCCGTGACGGCGGCCGCCATGCTGGAGCTCGTGAAACCGGGCGAGGCCTTCGTCTTTTCGGCGGCGGCAAGCCAACTCGGCAAGCTCGTGGCAAGCCTTGCGAAAGATCAGCGCAAGAAGATGATCGCGCTCGTGCGGCGGGAGGCCCCGATGGCGGGGCTCACTGACCTCGGGGCGCGCTATGTGCTCAATGAAGGCGAGGCGGGGTTCGACGCCGCTCTGGCGGAGCTCTGCAAGGCCCAGAAACCTCGGATCTTCCTCGATGCGGTCGCTGGCCCGGCGAGCGCGAAAGTTCACCGCGCGATGGGCAAGGGCGCGCGCTGGGTCATCTATGGCAAGCTCGATGCCGCGCTCCCAGAGATCCTCGATCCGGGCGAAATGATCTTTCTGGGGAAGGTGATCGAGGGGTTCTGGACGACCGAATGGGCGCGAAAGACCTCCTTCCTACGGAAGATGAAAGTATTCAATGACGTCCAAAACCGGTTTCGAGATGGGCGCTGGACAACGGATGTCTCGGCTGAGCTGCCGATGGCCCATGCGATCGAAAGGTTGCCGCAAGCGCTCGCGCAGCCCGATGGCAAGGTGCAGATCGTGATGGGTGGGGGCTGAGCGCGTCACATTCGAAGCGTTCTGTCGGGGCAATCCGGGATCTATCGCCGCCCGAGTGAACCGACAGCGCAAAAGAAAAGGCCGCCCCGGGGGGCGGCCTTTCTTGTCGTCTCAGGTGCTCGTTATTCCTGGTTGCCCAGGAAGAAGAGCAGGAACTGGAACATGTTCAGGAAGTTCAGATACATGCTCAGCGCGCCATGGATGGCGGACTTGTCTAGCCATTCCTGATCGCCGTACTGGGCGTGTGCCACGTACTCGCTCTTGATCGTCTGCGTGTCATAGGCGGTGAGACCTGCAAAGATCAGCACGCCGATCGCGGAGATCGCGAACATGAAGGCGGGCGAAGAGATGCCGAAAAAGGCCCCCAGCACGAGGTTCACGATCATCGCCACGATGAGGCCGATGAGGCCCATCATCAGGAACGTGCCCCAGCCGGAAAGGTCACGCTTCGTGGTGTAGCCGTAGAGGCTCAGACCCGCGAAAGCGATGGCCGTAACGAGGAACGTCTGCGTGATCGACATCGATGTGTAGACGATGAAGATCGAGCTTAGCGAGAGGCCGATCAGCGTGGCGAACACAAAGAAAAAGAGCTGTGCGCCCGCAGCGGACGCGCGACGCATGACCGTGCCGAGGCCGAGGAAGAGCACTGCGAGCGGCGCAAACATGATCACCCAGCGCAGCGGCGACAGGTAGATGGCCTGGCCAAACGCGGTGAGCAAGGTGCCGTTTTGCAGCTGCACGACTGCCGAGGACGGATCGGATGCCGTTGCCAGCCCCGACACGGCCCAAGCCGCGAGTGCAGTGATGAGCATGCCTACGGACATCGTGCCGTAGACTTTATTCATATGGGCGCGCAGCCCCGCGTCGATTTCAGCCGAGCGGGCGCCAGTCGACGTCCGGATGGTCTGATATTCAGCCATTTAAGCCTCCAAAAGGGTTCCCTGAAACGGGGCTTCATGACGGCCCCGGCCTTCTGGAGAAGATATTGGCAACGAGAGCCGTGATTTCAAGCGTTTCAGCTGCGCCGAGCGTCGCAGGGTAAACACTCTGCCTACGACGCTCAGTGGTGCATCATTTCCGCCACGTGCGGGGGGCATCCCAGAACGGGCGGTCGGCCTCTTCGCGGGCCTCTGTGACGCTCAGGCCGATATCGGCGAGGGCTTCGTCATCGAGGCGGGAGAGCGCGCGGCGCGAGCGGGCCACGGCAGCCACGTAGAGGAGGCGCGACAGCAGGCTGGGCTGGGCGGCGTAGCGGCGGGAGGTAACGGTAAGGTCCGACATGTCTTTCATCCTTCTATCGAATGCTTGCGGTGTCTTTCATCAGTATGCTTGATGTTATGGGGGCTCTCGTGCCATATGTGAAATGAATGATAGTTCGATAAACCATCAGGATTGGTGATATGGCGCGCAACCTCGATCTCACGGCTCTCCGGTCCTTCGTGACCGTTTCTGACCTCGGCGGGGTGACCCGCGCGGCGGCCACGCTCAACCTCACGCAATCAGCGGTGTCCATGCAGCTCAAACGTCTGGAAGAGGCATTAGGCGTCGGGCTCATGGACCGCAGCGCGCGGCGCATTGCGCTGACGCCCACGGGAGAGCAGCTCTTGGGCTATGCGCGCCGCCTTCTTGCGCTCAACGACGAGGCGCTCAGCCGCCTGATGGGGGATGCTTATGAGGGGGAGATCACGCTGGGCGTGCCCCACGACATCGTTTACCCGCACATTCCCCGCGCGCTAAAGACCTTTGCCGCCGCCTATCCGCGGATGAAGGTGCAGCTGATCTCGTCCTTTACAGAGAGCCTCAAGCGACAGTTTGCAGCGGGCGAATGCGATCTGATCCTCACGACGGAGCAGGGGCTCGACCGCGACGGGCAGACTTTGCGCGAGGCGTCCCTCGTCTGGGTGGGGGCGCCGAGCGGGTCGGCGTGGAAGGCGCGGCCGCTCCGGCTTGCCTTTGAGCACAACTGCATCTTTCGCCGCGATGTGCAGCGGGCGCTCGATCAGGCCAATATCGTTTGGGAGATGGGGGTGGAGTCGGATTCCACGCGCACGATCGAGGCCACCGTCAGTGCGGACATGGCTATCCATGCGATGATTGAGGGCTCCGAGCCCGGCTATTTCGAGCGCATCGCCCATGGCGGTGCGCTGCCTGATCTGACGCTCCACCGCATCAACCTTTATGTGCAGCGCTCTAAGGGTGGCGAGCCGCTCACAGCGCTGGCTGGCATCCTGCGGGATGCTTATACGGCAGGCTGACGCGGGATCAGTCGCGCAGGTGGATGACGACCTTGCCCGTTGTTTCGCGGCGGCGCAGGGCCTCGAGCGCGGCAGGCGCCTCGTCGAGTGGGGCCGAGAGGCCCACATGTGGTGTGAGCTGGCCGCCTGCGAACATCTCCATGAGCGTCCTGAGGGAGGCGCGCATCGGGGCCGGGTCAAAGCTCGCATAGCCGCCCCAGTAAAAGCCGTGCACGGCGATGTTCTTGACGAGGAGGTGGTTGAGTTTGACGTCCGGGACCTCGCCCGAGGCAAATCCGATCACGAGGTAGCGGGCGCCGCGGCCGCAGGCCCGAAGGGCCGCCTGTGCGAGCGCGCCGCCCACCGGGTCATAGACCACGTCAATGCCGCCGAGGGCGCGCAGTTTCTGGTGGAGCTCTTCATCGCCCGCATCGATCAGGATCTCTGCGCCTGCATCCTTTGCCACGGCGAGCTTGTCTGCGCCGCGCGCCACGGCGATGACGCGGGCCCCGAGCGCGGCCCCGATCTCGACCGCCGTGAGGCCCACGCCCCCTGCGGCTCCCAGCACCAGAAGCGTTTCTCCCGCGGCGAGACCGGCGCGATAGGTCAGGCCCATATGGGAGGTGCCATAGGCGATCTGGAACGCCGCCGCGGCCTCAAAGCTCATCGCATCCGGTAGCGGAAGGCAGGCGGCCTCCGGTGCCACGAGGTACTCGGCGAGCCCGCCAAAGCCGCCGAAGACGGCGACGCGATCGCCCTCCGCCACGCCTGTCACACCCGCGCCGACGGCATCCACCACGCCCGCGGCTTCAAGGCCCAGCGTAAAGGGAGGCTCAGGCGTTTCCTGATACTCCCCCCGGATCATCAGCAGGTCCGCGAAGTTGAGGCCGCACGTCTCGACCCGCAGCCGGATCTCGCCTTCGGCGGGAGTGGGCATCGGGATGTCGGTGAGCGCCGGGGTGGTTTTGAACTCGGTGACTTGCAGGGCGCGCATCGGTGTCTCCATAGCGATTGCGTTCTTGAGGGACGCAGACGTCACTCTATACTCCAACGCAAGGGGCATCGTCCGGTCATGCTGCGGTGTGAGTGGGCGGTCCCTGATTGATTTGCCCAATTATTGGGCATATATACCGAAAAGTCGGTCAGGAGCTCTCATTCTTGAAGTTTCGACCGGCTCTAGGCTGACAAAACGTCAGGTTGTATTGGTGCGGGCTCTTCGTGTTACAGGAGAGCGCGTGGCAGCCGTCTTTTAGACAGCCTAAGGTTGCAGGGTGAGGGAGTAAGTGCATGAAGCATCCAGTAGACGTCCATGTAGGGAAGCGCATTCGTCATCGGCGCTGGATGCTTGGCATGACCCAACAGCAGCTCGCCGAGACCGTTGGCATCAAGTTTCAACAGATCCAAAAGTATGAAACCGGAATGAACCGCGTAAGCGCGTCGCGGCTCTGGGATATGGCCGAGACGCTCGAAGTGCCGGTCTCCTTTTTCTTCGAGGGCCTCAACGGTGCCGAGGAGAGCGAAAACGCCTCCGG
>JBCBME010000138.1:0-6550 GCA_039822945.1 Pseudomonadota bacterium | reverse complement strand
AAAGGCTTTGTGGGCTGGCTCGACAAAATGCTCGATAAAGTGTGAGCCGCCTCAGATATGCATCCTGCACCGTCCGTCATCGTCTTCACCACTCTCTCGGGCCTCGGCTTCGGGCTGCTGTTCTGGCTTGGCCTGGGGCTGCCCACCGTAACCGGCTGGGGTGCGTTCTTTTACTTCGCTTTGGCGTACGCGCTTTCGGTAGGCGGGCTTTTGGCGTCCACGTTTCACTTGGGCCATCCGGAGCGCGCGTGGCGCGCGTTCTCACAGTGGCGGAGCTCCTGGCTGAGCCGTGAGGGTGTCTGCGCTGTAGCTGCCCTGATCGTGTTGGCGGTGTATGGGGCTGGGCTCGTGTTTTTTGGCGCCCGCTGGGGTGCACTCGGCGTGATTGGGTCTCTCTTGGCGCTTGGCACCGTGTTCACCACGGCAATGATCTACACGCAGCTCAAGACAGTCCCCCGCTGGAATACGCCCCTGACGCCGACGCTCTTTCTCAGCCTCTCGCTAGCGGGTGGAGCGCTCTTGGCCGGGCAATTGACGGCGGCGCTCGCGCTTCTCATCGCGGCGGCAGCGGTCCAACTCGCGTGGTGGCTACAGGGCGACGGCGCCCTTGAGCGAAGCGGGACCGATCTTGCCACAGCGACGGGGCTGGGAAACATCGGCTCGGTGCGATCCTTTGAGCCGCCGCATACGGGCACCAACTACCTCCTGAAGGAATTCGTCTACGTGGTCGGGCGTAAGCACGCTCTCAAGCTCCGCACCATTGCCGGTGTCGCAGGATACGCGGCCCCTGCGCTGGCCATCGGAGCGGCGGTGGCGTTGGGCGGATCAGTTCCCCTGATCATCCTTGCGGCACTCCTCCACGTCGGTGGTATTGCGGCGTCTCGCTGGCTCTTCTTCGCGGAAGCGGAGCATGTGGTTGGCCTCTACTACCCAAGCACCTGACGAAAGAGCGCTTCCGAGCCGCCCAAAACGCCCTCGAGCGATGCGATGCCGCTTGTCCGACTCAAAGATATGCTATTGTGTACCGTGGATGGTTCTCAGATGCCGAAGGCTGACGAGATGAAAAGGGAACACGGTGCGGCGTAGCCAATAGGCACCAAATCCGTGACTGCCCCCGCAACTGTGAGCGGTGAGCGACCCCAATATAGCCACTGGGCCCCGCGGGCCTGGGAAGGTTTGGGCAAGCTGTGATCCGCGAGTCAGGAGACCTGCCATCAGCGGAGCGCGCTGCGCTTCGTCCACGCAGCACCAGACAGGCGGGGCGCCTGACAAGGGGTGAAGATGGCTATGCGACTGAGTGCGCAACGACATTGGTATGACCCGTCCGTTCCCCGCCGGGGCGGAGGGCCCAATGGGACACAATCACAAGATCACCGTCTGCACCTCATGCAGACACAAGGGCAGCACGTGCAGACCGGGGTATGAGCTGATCGAAAAGCTGCGCCGCGCCATCGAGGCGGCGGGCGACAGCGTCCCGGAAAGCTTTGAGATCACGGGCGTGGCCTGCATGGCGGGCTGCGACCGGCCTTGCACCGTGGCCTACCACGGGACCCGCAAGGCCACGTATCTCTTTGGCGACATTGAACCCGATGATGACATCGACGATCTCGTTGCCTTTGCGCGGCAGTACGCCTTTCTCCATGACGGGTGGTGCTCGTCCATCGATCGCCCGGGCAAGCTGAGGAAGACCACGCTCGCACGTGTTCCTGCTGCGATCATTGCTCTGGAGGAGAGCGAGGCGCGGGCGTCGTGACCTCTGCTGCACTTGATGTCCTTGGGATCAGCTGGGCGCCCAGGAAGCATGCTCCCCTCGTGCTGCATGAGACCACGTTCTCGCTTGCGGCGGGTCGCGTGTTGGGCATCCTAGGACCGAACGGCGCGGGCAAAACCACGCTCCTGCGCCTTCTTTACCGCTTTCACAGACCGCTGGCTGGGCAAGTCCTGCTGGACGGGTCAGACCTCTGGTCGATGAGCGCGCGGGACGCGGCGCAAAGCGTGGCGGCTGTCTTGCAGGAGCAACCCAGTGACTTTGCGCTGACCGTGGGAGAGATCGTGGCGTTGGGGCGGACACCGCACCGGCGCGGATTTGCGGGCTCTTCGGACGCTCAAGACATCAGCATCATCGACGCAGCTTTGGCTCAACTTGATCTCCATGGGCTCGCGCACCGCCATCTGGGCACGCTGTCAGGCGGCGAAAGACAACGGGTTATGGTGGCGCGGGCGCTGGCCCAAGAGCCGCGGCTCCTCATCCTTGATGAGCCCACCAACCATCTCGACATTCGCAACCAACTCGAGGTGCTTGAACTTATCCGCCATTTGCCGCTGACGATTGTGACATCGCTCCACGACCTCAATCTGGCGGCCTCCGTCTGCGATGACGTCCTGCTTTTGCAGGACGGATATCCGCTGGGCTTTGGCCCACCCGAAGACGTGCTCTCCGAGGCTGCCGTGAGCCGCGCCTTTCAAGTTACGGCCTGCCGCGAGCATCTCGCGCCGAGCAACACCGACCACCTGACATTTCATCTTCAAACAGAGAGGACATTCCAATGAAGACGATGTTGATGGGCACTGCCGCCCTGATCCTGACCACCACGGCCGCTGCGGCGACAACCGTTGAGAGCTGCAATCGCATGGTCACGTTTGACGACGTGCCAGAGCGTGCCGTGTCCAACGATGTGAACCTCACCGAGATGATGCTCGTCCTTGGTCTGGCAGACCGCATGGTGGGGTACACCGGCATTTCAGGCTGGAAGACGCTCGACGAGGAAATGCGCGCGGGCGTCGAGGAACTCCCCGAACTGAGCGCCAAGTATCCGTCAAAGGAAGTGATCGTGGGCGCTGACGCCGATTTCTTCTTTGCTGGCTGGAACTACGGCATGAAGGTGGGTGGAGAGGTGACGCCCGAGACGCTCGCGCCCTTTGGGGTACAGGTCTATGAGCTCACCGAGAGCTGCACGCATATCATGGACAAGAACAAAGCGTCTCTGGACGATATGTACAACGATCTCATGAACTTGGGACGTATCTTTGACGTGGAGGACGACGCTCAAACGCTCGTCGACGGCTACAAAGCTGAGCTTGCGGACTTCACCGCAGGCCTTGAGACCGGAGAGCCTCTGCGCGTCTTTGTCTACGATTCCGGTGAAGACACACCGTTCACCGCCGGCCGATATGCCATGCCCACCGCCCTCATCGAGGCTGCAGGTGGCGTCAACATCATGGACGATTTCGAGAAGTCCTGGGCGACAGTGACTTGGGAAGAAGTCGTGGAACGGAACCCAGAAGTCGTCATGATCGTGAACTACGGCGATGTCACAGCCGAGCAAAAGCGCGCGTTCATGATGTCGAACCCGGCTTTTGCAAATCTGGATGCCGTCAAGAATGACCGTTTCGTGACGCTGGAATACGTGGAGGCCACGCCGGGCCCGCGCAACATTAAGGCTGTCAAAACGCTCGCTGACGCGTTCTGGGGCCAATAGGCAATGAGCGAGGCCACGAGCACTCAAGCTGTTTCGCAAGCACGCCGAGGGCCTTGGCTCTTTGCGGCGGGCGGTTTGGCTCTTCTCTTGGCCTCGCTTTCGCTTGCGATTTCGGTCGGGGCGGTTCCCGTGCCGCTTAGCACCGTCTGGGGGGTCTTTCTCAACAAGATCTCGCCTGGCCTCATCGAAGCAACCTGGAGCCAGGGCCGCGAGGCCATTGTCTGGGAGATCCGTTTTCCCAGAGCGCTCCTCGCAATGATGGTGGGGGCTGGTCTCGCCATGGTGGGGGCAAGCCTGCAAGCCGTGACGCGCAATCCTCTCGCCGACCCGCACCTGCTGGGGATTTCGTCAGGGGGTGCTTTTGGGGCAATCCTCGCCCTCCTCCACACAGGTCTTTTCCTAGGTCTGCTGACGGTACCGCTCTTGGCCTTTTTGGGCGCGCTCATGGCAACGGGCATCGTTTTGGGTGTCTCCCGGATCGCGGATGCCACGAGCGCCGATCGTCTCGTCCTCGCGGGTGTTGCCGTCTCGTTCATCATCATGGCCTGCGCGAACATCCTGATCTTCCTCGGCGACCCGCGCGCGACGCATGTGGTGGTCTTTTGGATGCTGGGCGGGCTCGGCCTCGCGCAGTGGAGCCAGCTGATCTACCCCCTCGCAATCCTCGTCGTTTGTGCCGTTTGGCTCGCGGCCAAGGCCGGTCAGCTGAACGCCATGACCGTTGGCGATGAAACAGCGGCCACGCTCGGCATTCCTGTTGCACGTTTTCGTCTGTCGGTTTTTGTCGTAGGGGCGCTGATCACGGGTGTGATGGTGGCCTTTTCCGGCATCATCGGCTTTGTGGGGCTCATGATCCCCCACGTGGTTCGGATGCTGGTGGGTGGAGATTATACGCGCGTTCTACCGGGCTCTGCCCTTGCGGGCGCAGTCTTCCTCCTCTGGGCCGATATTGCAGCGCGGACCGTCATGGCCCCCGAGGATATGCCCATCGGCATTGTGACGGGCCTGATCGGTGGCATGTTCTTTGTTTGGCTGCTTGGCAGGCGCAAGATGGGCTGACGGAGCTAGAGCATCCTGTTGGAGAGCGCGATGCGCACCGCGTGGGTTGTGTTTCGCGCGCCGAGCTTGTCTTTCACCTTCGTCAGGCGGGCCTTCACCGTGGGCTCTGCAATGCCAAGAGTGCCTGCAATTTCTTTCTGCGCGAGCCCCTCGGAGGCGAGTTTCAGCGTCTCGAGCTCTTCAATGGACAACTGCACGCCGAAGGTGGCCGCCGCGAGTTGATCCAGAAACGCCGCACCTTGGGCAATCTCCTCATCGCTGAGTTCCCTGTCGTCCCGCGCGAGAGACAAAAGAGACCGCCCACGCCCCTCTGTCGTAGAGATAGTGGCCCCGTAGATGAGCCCGTGTTCCCGGGCGCGGCGAAAGACGGGCGTGACGCTCGAGAACGTCACTTCAGACCATCTCTTCGAGCCAGTCTTGGTCATTGCCCAGTACACGACCGGATCCACGAAGAGGTAATTTCGATCCTCGTATTCCCGCTGCCAGCTCTCTGGAAACGTCGAGAGCAGATACTCTGGGCCGCGCAAGGTCAGGTTGAGGGCAATGAGAAATCCGACGTTTCCTATGAAACCAAGAACACTCGTGACGGCCTCGTGGGACTGAGGCAGGCTTTTAAAATTCCCGTCGGGCATGGCGATATACTTTTCGATATCCCTTTTGGATAGATCCTCAAAATACTTCTGCACTACCTTAGGTTGCTTTGCCAGTGTAATTTCATGTTAGAAGACGAGTCCCCCCGCGCTGAGCTCGAGTTCACACTCGATATGATGCAAACGGCTTTGAAATGCTTTGAAATGTTTGAAGAGGATGACGTCCTGACCGTGCGCCAGGACGATCATGGCCTTTGGCTGGTTTCAACCAATAGGCGAGCTTTTCTCGGCAAAGCAAGGATGCCCAGACAAACATTGGAGCGGCTGCACTAGCCATGACCCCCCTCGACAGTGATACCAAAGTCGATCTTCGGATCGACCCAAGAAGCGTGTCCGACAGTGACACAACCGTAGAAATCGTGCGCTTTCCTCAGGAAGTGCAGCGCTGGCACCTCGTGCAAGAGTACTTCCGTCTCAGGCGGGAAGTGTTCGTCGAACAGATGCGCTGGAAGCTTGATACCCACGAAGATCAGGAGTTCGAACAATACGATACGCTGAGCGCGACCTACATCATCGCCTCGCAGGGCGGGAAGGTCGTCGGGGGCGCGCGTCTTCTGCGGGCCGACAATCGCAACGGGATCTATAGGTACATGATCCATGATGCGTGCGCCGGGCTGCTTGACGGGCTCCCACAAGAACTCTGCGCCGGAGATTTGAGCCCAACGGACCCGGATTGTTGGGAACTGACGCGCCTTGTCTCTACAGGGAATGCTCGTATCGGCGCCGAGATCTTGATGAAGTGCAACGCCTTCCTGAAGGCGCAGGGTGCGCGGTTGTGTTTCTTCCTTGGGCCGCCTGCCTTCATGCGCATGGCCAAGTCCATGGGCTTCACACCAAAACCCATGGGGCCGATTACCTCAAACGGTGACGGACGCTTCCTGGCCTTTCGCTGCGCGGTTGTCTGACGCGCAACCCGGCCCAGCGGGGCACTGAACAAGACAACACGCGGCTCTTCTGCGATACTCCCGTCCATTGATTTGTTGGATTTGGAGTGGGCGATGCGGCTGCGTGTTGCGACCTATAACGTCGAAAACCTTTTTGGCAGGGCCAAGGTCCTGAACTTTTCTGCATACGCGACCGGCGATGACATCATGCGCGACATCGCCGAGATCCAGTCGATCCTCGAGAAGCCCGTCTACTCCGACGCCGACAGGCGACGGGAGGGCGCGCTCTACAACAAGAACATTAAGTTTATAAATTACAACATCTTGCGCGCCGACGGAGAGAACGTGAAGCGCTACCTCTTCAGCCGCATCGACACGACCGGAGAGGGTAAGAAAGACGGCCATATTCTCACCCCGACCCGTTCGGATCAGTGGCTTGGGTTTCTCACCTATGACAGAGACCGGTTCTCCGATGAGA
>JBCBME010000137.1:0-6596 GCA_039822945.1 Pseudomonadota bacterium | reverse complement strand
GAGGAGGAGTTCGGTGACCTGCTCTTTGTGATGGTCAATATCGGCCGTCACCTCGGCGTCGACGCCGAGGCGGCTTTGCGCGGCACGAACGCCAAGTTCACCCAGCGGTTCGAAGGGATCGAGGCCGAACTCGCACGCCGCGGCAAGCGCCCCGAAGAGGCGAGCCTTGAGGAAATGGACGCGATCTGGACCCAGATGAAGGGCCGGTAACAAAGCGCCTCGCCCCCGCCCGGCTTCTGCCCAAATGATGCCCCGAACCCGCGGTAAGCGCGCGCAATGGCAGCGCATCGGATTGACTGGGTCGACGCGAGCAAGGGGATCTGCATCCTCCTCGTCGTCATGTTTCACGCAACACAGCACCTTGTGCCAAAGCTTGGCGCAGGCGGCGTGTTCGACTGGATCACGACGTTCTCGGGCTCGTTCAGGATGCCTGATTTCTTCCTGATTTCGGGGCTCTTCCTCTCAACCCGGCTGGCCACACCGTGGCGCGATTTTCTGGACCGGAAGGTCGTGCACTTCTTCTACTTTTACTGGCTTTGGATGATTATCACCTACGTCGTGCTCACCCCCGGCCTGAGCCAGGGTTGGGACGTCTACCTGGGCGCATTTGCCCGCGACATGGTGATCCCGAACGGCGTTCTGTGGTTCATCTACATCCTGCCCATCTGCTTTGTGATTGCCCGCGCGACGGCGGGTGTCCCGCCAGTGCTTGTCTGGCTCGGGGCCGCTGCGGCGCATACCTTTGACGTGGCGGGTGAGCCGCTCATCCTCGTCTACGTGACCCACTACTTCGTGTTCTTCTACACGGGCCACATCGCGGCACCGCTCCTTTTCAAGCTCGCGGAGAGAGCACGCAAGGTGCCCGTCCTCGGCATGATCGGTCTTGCCTGCTGGGCTCTGGCCAATGGCGTGATCGTGTTCGATCGACCCTTCGGCTTCCCCGGTCTGTCGCTCATCCTTGGCGTGGCAGGGGGTGCGGCCATCGTGGTCCTCACCGCTCTTTTGATGAAGACGCCCGTGGGTCGTGGACTGGGCTGGCTCGGCGCGCGGTCTATCGTGGTCTATCTCGGCTTTTTCATTCCGCTGCGCTACGCAGAAGCCGTCTTCCTCTCATTCGGGTTGTCGGCCGATGCCACGATCGCGCTTTCGATCATGGCGGCGGTCGCCCTGCCGCTCCTTCTCCATGCGGTCCTCGAGCGCGCGCGCGTTCCATGGCTCTTTGAGCGACCGGGCTGGGCGCGGCTTCCGCGACGTGCCCCCCCACAAGCGCACGCACGCCCCTAGACATTTCGCGCAAATCCGCCCACCTCTGGGACATGCGCAAGATCATCATCGACACCGATCCCGGGCAAGACGACGCCGTCGCCATCCTTTTGGCACTGGCCTCGCCGGAGGTGGAGCTCCTGGGCATCACGGTCGTTGCAGGCAATGTCCCGCTTGAGCTGACGGCGAAGAACGCGCGCATCATCTGCGAGCTGGCCAAGCGGCCTGATGTGCGCGTCTTTGCGGGCTGTGATCGTCCCATGGGCCGCACGCTGATCACCGCCGAGCACGTGCATGGCCAGACCGGGCTGAACGGCACGGACCTGCCTGAGCCCACAATGCCGCTTCAAGAACAGCACGCAGTGGACTTCATCATCGAGACAATCCGGTCCGAAGAGGGTGTCACGCTTTGCCCGCTTGGCCCGCTCACAAACATCGCAACAGCACTTGAGCGCGCGCCCGACATTGCCGAGCGCATCGAAGAGATCGTGTTGATGGGTGGGGCTTATTTCGAGGTGGGCAACATCACGCCTGCCGCAGAGTTCAACATCTACGTCGACCCTGAAGCCGCTGATATCGTGATGAAATCCGGTGTGAATGTCACAATCGCGCCGCTCGATCTGACCCACAAGATGCTCACAAGCGCCGAATGGATCGCGGCGATGCGTGGCATCGGCTCCGCCGTAGGAGACGCCGTCGCAGGCTGGACGGATTTCTTTGAACGCTTCGACGTCGCCAAATACGGCACCGCGGGAGCGCCGCTCCACGACCCGTGCGTGATCGCGCATCTCATCGACCCCACGCTCTTTACTGGCCGCCACATCAATGTGGAGATCGAGATGGACAGCCCGCTCACGCGCGGCATGACCGTCGCCGATTGGTGGGGCGTCACGGATCGTGCTCCCAACGCCACCTTCCTCCGCGACGGGGACAGAACGCGCTTTTTCACGTTGCTGACGACCCGGCTCGCGACGCTATGAGCGCGCGCACCGCCATCCATCGCGCGACGCGAGAGGACCTGCCTGCTCTTGAGCCATTGATCGCCGCCTTTCACGCAGAAGAAGGGATCGACACGGATGCCGCGCATCGCCTGCGCGCGATCTCGCCCCTGCTCGACGGCTCTCCCCACGCGGAGATTTTTCTTATCGGGCCCCGGCGCGCGCCTGCGGGCTATGCCCTGATTTGTTATGGTTGGACGCTCGAATACGGTGGCCTCGACAGCTACCTCGACGAGCTATACCTGCGCCCCGCCGTGCGTGGGCGCGGCATTGGCTCGGATGCGTTGCAGGCGCTCAGCCAGTACTTGTCGGGAAAGGGCGCGATGGCGTTGGCGCTTGAGGTCGATTTCGACAACACAGCCGCCGTGGCCACCTACCAACGCTCCGGCTTTGTCCCGCGAGAGCGCTACGGCCTGATGGTCAGGACGCTGCAATGAGTGCCCAGATCGCGTTTGACAACAGCTATGCCCGGCTGCCGGAGCGCTTCTACACGAAGCTGCCCGCCACACCTGTTAAGGCACCGACGCTCCGTGCCTGGAATGACGGGCTGTCACAGGAGCTCGGCCTGCCCGCGCTGAGCGAGGCGGAGCGCGCGCAGATCTTTGGCGGCAATGAAGTGCCCGAGGGCGCAGACCCGCTCGCCGCGCTTTATGCCGGGCATCAATTCGGCAATTGGAACCCCCAGCTCGGGGACGGACGCGCGATCCTGTTGGGCGAAGTCGTCTCTCAAGGGCAGCGGTGGGACATTCAGCTCAAAGGGTCAGGCCCCACGCCTTATTCTCGCATGGGCGACGGGCGAAACTGGGTCGGTCCGGCCCTGCGCGAATACTTGGTGAGTGAAGCGATGCATGCCCTTAGCATCCCCACCACGCGCGCCCTGGCGATTGTCACAACGGGCGAGACCGTGCTTCGAGAGGCCCCTCTTCCCGGGGCGGTCGTGACCCGCGTGGCGCGCTCCCATATCCGGGTGGGCACCTTTCAGGTCTTTGCCGCGCGGCGCGATGAGGACGCGCTTGCCACACTCACGGATCATGTCATCGCGCGGCATTACCCGACTGCCACAGGTCCCTCCGACCTGCTCGAGCAGGTGGTGGCAGCGCAGGCAAAGCTGATCGCGCGCTGGATGGCTGTAGGCTTCATTCACGGCGTCATGAACACCGACAACGCCCATATCGCGGGCGACACCATCGATTACGGGCCCTGCGCGTTCATGGATGCCTATGATCTCGGCAAGGTCTTTTCGTCGATCGATCAGATGGGCCGCTACGCCTACACCAACCAGCCCAACATCGCCGCGTGGAACATGGCGCAGCTCGCGACAGCGCTGCTTCCGCTCATGCCGGACCGTGATCAGGCAATCGAAGACTTCACCGAAATCGTTAATGGATTTGCCCCGGCCTACCAAACCGCGTGGCGTCAGGCTTTTGGCGCAAAGGTGAGTCTGCACGAGGCGGGCGACGACGCGGTGGAGCTGATCACAACGCTTTTGAAGATGATGGCGGAGACCCAGGCAGACTTCACCAACACCTTCAGAGGACTTGCTACGGACGATGTCGCGCTCGATCATCCGGGCTTCGCTGATTGGCGCAAGGCGTGGATGTCCCATGCTCCGGACGAGGAAGTCATGGCAGCCGCAAACCCGGCGCTCATCCCCCGCAACCATCTTGTCGAAGACGCGATCCAGTCAGCCGTCTATGACGATTGGGGCCCCTTCAGCGCACTGCATGCGGCGCTTGCCACACCATTTGAGGCGCCCAGCGATCCCCGCTTTACGCAACCACCCACCCCAGATGAGGAAGTCCGTCAGACCTTCTGCGGAACCTGACGGGGCTTGCGGTTGATCAGGATGAGGCCGAGCGTGACGAGGAGGAGCGCGCCGATGAGGCTTGCCCCCACCTCCTCCCCAAGAAGAAGCGCGCCCAGTGCCACGCTGAAAACAGGCGACAGAAAGCTGAAGGATGCGACCGATGAGGCCGGGTAGATCTTGATAAGCCAGAACCAGAGCAGAAACCCGAAAGAGGCAATCGCCACGATCTGAAAGATCAGCGCCGCCCAATGGATGAGCTCGAGCTCGCGCACGAGCGGGCCGAAAAAGAGCGCGCCCACGAAGAGCACGGGGATCGATAGGAAGACCTGCCAGAAGAGCTGAACCTCCGCCGGCAAGTCCTTGACGTTGCTCCCTTTCACAACCAGCAGGATCGCGGCCCATCCGATCGACGCGGCCAAGGCGCAGAGATCACCGGCAAGCGATCCGCCCGCGACGGCTTGCCCGTCAAGTATGGCCCAGGCCATGCCCGCAAAAGCAACGGCGAGCCCGAGGAGCTTCACAGGCCCCACCGTCTCCCCAAGAAAAACACGCGCCCCAAGCGCGGCCCAGACGGGCATGGCGTAAAAGATGACGGACGCCCGGCTCACCGTCGTCAGATCGAGCGCCGTAAAGAGAAAGAGAAACTCAAACCCGAAGATCGCCCCCATCAAAGCCGCCGTGGGCCATTGAGCGCGATCAAGACCAAAGGGGATGCCGCGAAAGCGGAGCCAAAGCCACAGCACGAGAGCCGCGCCGAGGGACCTCAGTGCAGCCATGAAAACAGGCTGCCACCCGTCGCCCCCCACCGCGATCACCACCTGGTTGAAGGCCAGAAGAAGGGCAAACGCCACGAGGGCGACGGTACCAAACGTGTCGAGCTGATCTTTGGGTGCCATGGGGCACCGCTGACGCCCCCATGCCGTGGTGTCAACGGCAATGTCAGCGCTTGAGGCTCTCGCACGGGCGGAGTATGCGCTAACGGGCGAGGGCAGACATGGCTGAGACAATCATCGAACGCTGCGAGGCCAAGGGCCTGCGCATGACAGGGCAGCGGCGCACCATCGCCGCAGTTCTCGAAGAAGCGCACGACCACCCAGATGTCGAAGAGCTCTACAAACGCGCCTCAACCGTCGACGAAGGCATCTCGCTCGCCACCGTCTACCGCACGGTCAAGCTCTTCGAAGAGGCCGGGATCCTCGAAAAGCACGAATTCGGCGATGGCCGCGCCCGCTACGAAGATGCCGACCGCGATCACCACGACCACCTCATCGATCTCGCCACCGGCGAAGTGATCGAATTCGTCGATCCGGAGATCGAAGCGCTCCAGGAAAAAATCGCAAGCCGCCTCGGCTTCGAGCTCAAGGGGCACCGGCTCGAGCTCTATGGCACCAAGCGGCGCAAGTGACCCGCAAAAGCCAGCCAAGAGGCGCATATTCGGGGCGGCGGGCGGGCGCCTTTGCGCAGCAAACAGTGCCGCCCGCCGCCCCGCGCGCCATCCATGGATAACGTCCGCGGGATCCTCTTCATGGTGCTGGCCATGGCAGGCTTTGCCATATCGGACGGCTTCCTGAAGGAACTCACGCAAACGCTCCCCACCGGGCAACTCCTCGCGATCTTCGGCCTCACGGGCGGCGCGATCCTCGGCGCTTTCGCACGCATCCGCGGCGCACGACTCATTGGGCCCTGGCTCACCAGTCCGATCTTTGTCGCCCGCCTCCTCAGCGACACCTTCGCCGCCGTTTGCATCGTAAGTGCCTTTGCCACCGCACCGCTCTCACTTGTCTCAGCCATTATCCAGGTCTCGCCCCTGATGGCGGCGGCCTTTGCGGCGTGGCTCCTGCGGGAGACGCTCGGGCCCCGCCGGATCCTTGCCATCCTGATCGGGCTCGTCGGTGTCCTGATCATTCTCGAGCCCTGGGGAGCTGCCATCGCGCCCGGCATGATCCTTGCCGCGATTGGCGCTGCTCTTTTGGCAATGCGCGACGTCCTCACGCGCAAAATGCCCGCTGATGTGCCCTCAGACGCCCTTGTGACCTATGGCTTTCTGGCCATTGCCCCGGGCGGGCTGCTTCTTCTGGCCTTTGACCCGGTCCTCGTGCCGATGGACGGACGCGCGATACTCCTGTCACTTGCGGGCGTTCTCACCGGCATCTTCGGCTATACCATGATCACCTTGGCCTCCCGCATGGCAGAGATCTCAGCCATTGCACCCTTCCGCTACACGCGCCTCGTCTTTGCCATTCTCATCGGCAGCATAGCCTTTGGAGAGCGTCTTTCGGCCACCGCTCTGGCCGGTGCGGCCCTAGTGATCGGATCCGGTCTCTTCGTCTTCTGGCGCGAGGCGCGGCTCAGGCGTGCGTAAGCGCTCGTCCACGGGTTCAATCCCGGCGCGCGCCCTGCTACGACACGCGCGACAAAGCTTTGCAGATCTCCGAGGGACATCCCAACATGAGCACCATCATCGACATCTTTGCCCCGGCTGTCCAGGATTTCGCGGGCAAAGATGTCGATGATGGTGCTCATGTTGG
>JBCBME010000136.1:0-6619 GCA_039822945.1 Pseudomonadota bacterium | reverse complement strand
GCCGACTGCGACGGCCAGATCCTCGTCCTCGCAGACATGCTGGGCCTCAGCCCCCGCGCCCCGAAATTCGTGAAAGTGTACGGAGATCTCGGCGCCCAGATCGAGGCCAGCGTCAAAGCCTATGCCGACGAAGTCCGCGCCCGCCAATTCCCCGGAGAAGCGCAGGTCTATCGGTAAGCGGGCGCGGGCCTTAGCGCAGACCTTTCAGGATGCGCTGGAGGAGCACGCCGTCTGTCTCCGCTCCGGTCGGGTCGAACGTCCGTTCCTGATCGAGCGTTACGTCTCCCGCTGCAACGAGCTGCTTTGCGATCTGTGGCGGTGTGGTGTCGTCGGACGTGCCGGTCGTCCAATTGTGAAAGGCTGTGGAGTACCGCACGACAGCGCCGCTTCGAGGCAACTCAACCGTTCCACCCTCGGCAAAGAACGTCAGCCCATCCCCCATCTCTTCCCCGATGAGGGTGAGCCTCGGTCCCAGACGATGTTTGAGAATGGCGACAAAGACGATCGCCGCGGAAAATGTGAACTTGTCGACAAGCATCACCACTCGCCGGGGTGCCGCTGCCGTGACCGCATCGATCAGGGGCATCGTTCGCAGGAAATCCCCGCCGGTATTGCCGCGAACATCAATCAAGAGTGTCTTGGATGCGGAGGCCCTCACACGATCCACTGCCTCTGAAATGGCCTGCGGCAGCGCCTCTCCGCTCTCGTCAAAGAAGCTTGGCAAACGGATGGAAAGCCCAAGCCCCTCCCACTCCGTGATTTCCGCAAAGGTCTCAGGCTTCCACGCAGGATCCACCCGTCCGTGTTCGTTTCTCGGGTAGAGCGCAGAGGCCGGAACCATGTCATCATGTGCTAGTCTTAGAGTGGCGATCTTCCCATCTTTTCCGCACACAAGATACTCGGTTGCTCCCCCGACTGACGGAACGCCCAGTTGGGCCAGGGCTGACGGCCACACCAGCAAGATCGACCCGATCACACGCTGCCTCTGCCGCGTGCCTGCAAGGTAGGCCACCGCCCGCGCTTCGATTTCAGCGACTGGCACGCCGCCCACGGCGATCACCTCTCCGCGCGACGCACCAACAGCATGGATCGCACGCCCCACGCTCACAAACCTCAGCGGCAGGACGGAGATCGCATCGTTCGGAATAAGACGCGTGTGCCCATTGCCGGGCAACGCCAAAAGACGCATCGCGGACAAGAGAAAGGCGTCCGTGGCCCCCTCCAAAGCGCTCTGGTGGCAGTCGGCAACGCAGCGCTCGATCAAGGCATCGTCGACCCGCCGAAAGCTCGGATCTATTGGCAGGATCCTGTCCCTAATTTGCACCAGATCATCCGCGAGCGACATGATTCACCCTGCGCATAGCCCCTCCATGGTGTCCAGTTTGGGTGCGTTGGTTGACTTTGCGACCGCCGTGGATATTTACCCGCCAACCGCTGTCGCGTGAGCGGCTCCCAGTTCGAGCCGAACGACAGCTCATCCGCACTGTTCCCCATCACGCAGGGTTCACACTGCACGCCAACACGGGCCTGGTTTCCAGACCGCGTTGCGCGGCAAAACCCTTACGGGCGCGATGCGCCCACATTGGCTGTCACAACGGTGGCGGCCGGATCGGATTTACATCTATGAAAACCTTCGAAGAGCTGGCTCTGACGCCTGCGCTCGCAAGCGCGCTCTCCCAAGGCGGATTTACCGCCCCCACCCCCATCCAAGCCGAGGCGATACCCTTGGCGCTGAAGGGCCGCGACATCATGGGCCTGGCCCAGACGGGCACGGGCAAGACCCTCGCCTTTGGCATCCCGATGCTCAACGCGCTCATGCAGATGTCGGGAAAGCCCGCGCCCAAGACCGCCCGCGCGCTCATCCTCGCGCCGACGCGCGAATTGGTGAACCAGATCGCGCAGACGCTGAAATCTCTCACCGGGCGCACGAAGATCCGGGTGAACACTGTGGTCGGCGGTGCCTCAATCGGCAAGCAGCTCAACGTGCTTTCGCGCGGGACAGACATCCTCGTGGCCACGCCCGGTCGGCTGATCGACCTCCTCGACAGAGGCGGCGTTGATCTTGGCACAACGCAGTATCTGGTTTTGGACGAAGCCGACCAGATGCTCGATATCGGCTTTATCCACGCGCTGCGTAAGATCGTGCCGTTCCTCAATACCGACCGCCAGACGATGCTCTTTTCGGCCACGATGTCCAAACAGATGGAAGAGCTCAGCCGCGCCTATCTCACCGATCCGCAAAAGATCCAGGTGAACCCACCCAACCAAGCGGCCGCGAAAATCGACCAGAGCGTGCGGTTTGTGGAGAAACCCCGGAAACCCGCCGTGCTGCGCGACATCCTGCATGCGCATCAGGGAACCGCGACCTTGGTCTTTGCGCGCACAAAGCACGGGGCCGAGAGGCTGAAAAACGGCCTCGTCGCCGACGGCTTTGCAGCAACCTCAGTGCACGGAAACAAATCACAAGGGCAGCGGGACCGCGCGATCAAGCAGTTTCGCGCGGGCGAGATGCAAATCCTCGTCGCGACCGATGTCGCAGCCCGCGGCATCGACATCCCGACCGTGGGCCTCGTGGTGAATTACGAGCTCCCCAATGTACCGGAAAGCTATGTGCACCGCATTGGCCGCACGGCCCGCGCGGGCCGCTCCGGTGTGGCGGTGACCCTCTGCGCGTCTGACGAAAGCAAGCAGCTTCGCGACATCGAGAAACTCATCAAGTCCGCCATTCAGGTCGACGGCGAGGCGCCGGAGCACATGAAGGCGCCGAGTGAGGACGCCAAGCCCAAGAAGGCCCATACGCCGAAGCGTCGTCGCCGCGGCAAAAAGCCCAACCCGCAGAAAAACGGCGGCGCTCCAGCCTCCAACAAGCCGCGCCAGCGCAGATCGAGGCCTCAGAAGAAAGCGGCCTAAGCTGGGAGTGGCCTCTCAGAGGTCGCTCAGACCATCGCGGGGATGACGAGATCGGGGGGGCGGTGCCCGTCGTCGAAGGTCTTGATGTTGATGATGACCTTTTCCCCCATCTCTGCGCGGCCCTCGACAGTGGCCGATCCCATATGCGGGAGGAGCACGACGTTCGGGAGCTCTCGCAAGCGCGGGTTGATGTCCTGCCCGTGCTCGTAGACGTCGAGGCCCGCGCCCGCGATTTCACCCGCGCGCAGCGTGCGCGTGAGCGCGTTTTCGTCGATCACCTCACCGCGGGACGTGTTCACCAGCACGGCTGAGGCCTTCATCAACTTGAGGCGGCGCGCATTGATCAGGTGAAACGTGGCGGGGGTGTGGGGGCAGTTGACGCTCACCACATCCATCCGCGAGATCATCTGATCGAGGCTCTCCCAATACGTGGCCTCGAGCGCCTCCTCGATCTCGGGGCGCAGGCGTGTGCGGTTGTGGTAGTGGACCTGCATCCCAAAGGCCGCCGCGCGCCGCGCCACGGCCTGCCCGATCCGCCCCATGCCAAGGATGCCAAGACGCCGCCCGCCGAGCCGCCCGCCAAGCATCGCCGTGGGGGACCACCCCTCCCACGCGCCGCCCTGCATGAGCGTGAGGCCCTCTGGGATGCGCCGCGTCACGGCGAGCATGAGCGCCATCGTCATATCCGCGGTATCATCGGTCACGACGCCCGGCGTGTTCGAGACAAGCACACCGCGCTGACGGGCGGTGGACACGTCGATGTGATCTACACCCGCGCCGTAGCTCGCGATGAGCTTGAGCCTGTCGCCCGCCTGCCCGAGAAGACCCGCATCAATCGTATCCGTCACTGTGGGGACGAGAACATCGGCCTCTTGCACCGCTTCCACGAGTTGCGCGCGCGTCATCGGCTCGTCGGTCTCACGGAGGCGCACGTCAAAGAGCTCCGACATCCGCGTCTCCACCACCTCGGGCAACCGTCGCGTGACGACAACACTCAACCGTTTCGATGCCATGACTGGGCCTCCCTTCTTCCCCGTTCGGGGGCTTTCTGGCACGTTAACGGCAAAACCCGTGGGCACAAGAAACCACGAGAACGAGGCCGAGCATGATCCGAGCGTTTCTCGCAGCGCTGATGCTGTTTGCACCTGCCATGACCATGGCGGAGGAGATGAAACGTGGCTCGGTGACGAATTTCCCGATCCCGCGCTATGTCTCCATGAAAGCGGTGGAGGCCAATGTGCGGCGTGGGCCGTCGCTCTCCCACCGGATCGATTGGGTCTTCACCCGCCGCGACATGCCGCTGCGCGTCACGGCCGAGCATGGCCATTGGCGTCGCGTGCAGGATCGCGATGGTCAGGGCGGCTGGATCCATTACTCGCTCATCTCCGGCACCCGCACGGTGATCGTGGAAGAAGACCTCTTGGCCCTCTTCCCCCGGCCCGAAGCGGCTGGCCAGATCGTGGCGCGCCTCGAACATGGCGTTGTCGCGCGGCTGGGAAAATGCGACGAGGGCTGGTGCCGGATCAGCGCAGGCGGCTACCGCGGCTGGGCGCCCAAGACATCGCTCTGGGGCGTGGGCCGCAACGAGCTGCGCTGAGGCAGCGTATGCCCCGCGCTGCGCCGCGTGAAAGGATGTTGATGAAACACGTCACCGAGGCCCGCGAGCTGAAGGAATTCACAAACGCTGAGCGTCTCATGGTCCTCCACGCGGAGGAGGGCTGGCTTGAGGCCGTGACGTCGGGCACCTTTGACTTCTTCACGAAGCTCTCGAGCCATGTCGAAGGCGAAGCCGTCGCGAGCGTTGTGACGACGCTGGGATCGGACCTGTCGACCGCGCTTTTGCGGCAAAACCACATCCATCTCATCCTCGGTGGCGCGCCGTTCTTCGCGCCAAACGTCCTGCATGTCGCGCCAGCCTATGTCTGGGGCTTTTGGTACATGGATGAGGTGGGCATCAACGCAGCGAGCTCGATCCGGCTGAGCGCCTATCACCCCGAGATGGTGGATGAAGGCCATGCGGAGTGGTTTTTCAACGGCGTCTCCTCCTGGAACCTCGAAAACAACGTCAGCCGCAGCCCTCAGTCCGAGCGCGCGCCTGGCACGCTCGAGCCTGCGCAATCGGTCGTCTTTTGCCAGGAAATCGAGGACCGCTCCCCGCGCGAGCACTACCTCACGACGGAGCAGATGGTGCGCAACGCCGCCCGCGCCGCCGGTGGCGGCATCGTCTACGTCAAACCCCACCCAACGCAGTCAGAGGGGATGCGCACGCGCCTCGAGCGGATTGCAGACAGTGACCCCAACATCCGCCTCTCGGACGCGTCCATCCACGATCTCATAGAGACATCCGACTGGGTGATCTCGCAAAATTCGGCCGCCGGGTTCGAGGCGCTCATGCAGCGCAAGAGGCTCGTGGTGTGCGGCCCGTGTGATTATCACCACGCCGCGCTGACGGCGCAGAGTGAAGAAGAGCTCAGGCACCACTTGCGGGAAGGGGCGGGCCGCCTCGACAGTTTTGACCGTGCCCGCTACTTCGCGTGGTTCCTGCGCGAGCGATGTCTTGAGCCGCAGGCCGACGGTTTCGCCCAAAAGGCGTGGGCGCGCATCAAGGCGAAGTGCATGATCTAGCGCGGGCCTACACCGCGAGACCACGCCCCTTCAGCAGCGCATCAACGCCGGGCATCCGGCCCCGGAACTTGGTGTAGAGCGCCTCGGGCGGCTCGCTTCCGCCCGCAGAGAGGATGAACTCTTCGAGCTTTTCGGCCGTGCCCTCATCAAACGCCCCGCCCGCTTCCTCGAACGCGGCAAAGGCGTCGGCGTCCATCACCTCTGACCACATGTAGCTGTAATACCCGCTTGAATAGCCGTCACCGGCAAAGACATGGGCAAAGTGCGGCGTGGCGTGGCGCATCTCGATCGCTTCGGGCATGCCGATCTCGGCGAGCACCTCGGCCTGACGCGCCATGGGATCCGCCGGTGCCGCGCCATCATGAAAGGCGAGATCCACGAGGGCGGAGGCCACGTATTCGACCGTTCCAAAGCCCATGTCATAGGTGGAGGCCGCCAGAACGCGATCGAGCAGATCCTGAGGCATCTTTTCGCCTGTCTCCGCATGCACAGCGTAACGCTCCAGCACCTCCGGCACTTCGAGCCAGTGCTCATAAAGCTGGCTCGGCAGCTCCACGAAATCACGCGCCACCGACGTCCCCGAAATGGAGGGGTAGCGCACATCGGTGAGCATGTGGTGGAGCGCGTGGCCAAATTCGTGAAAGAGCGTGCGCGCATCGTCAAAGCTCAAAAGCGCGGGCGCTCCTGCCGCGGGTTTGGCAAAGTTGCACACATTGATCGTGATCGGGCGTACCTCGCCCTCGAGCTTTTGCCCTGACCGGAGCCCGGAGCACCACGCGCCTGACCGCTTGCCCGCCCGCGCGAAGTAGTCGCCGATGAAGACGGCCATATGCTCCCCGTTGCGCGTCACCTCCCAGGCGCGCGCATCGGGATGCAGCAGCGGCACATCAAGCGGCGTAAATTCGAGCCCGAAGAGGCGCGAGGAGGTATCAAAGGCGGCCTCGATCATCTTTTCAAGCTGGAAGTAATTTTTCAGCTCACCCTCATCGAGGTCGTGCTCGGCCACCCGGCGCTTTTCCGAGTAATAGTGCCAGTCCCACGGAGCAAGCGGGCCGTTCACGCCGTCCGCCGCCATCATGGCTGT
>JBCBME010000135.1:0-6658 GCA_039822945.1 Pseudomonadota bacterium | reverse complement strand
GCGTCCCTCAGTTGACGCGCAATCCCGACGAGGTCGGATTTGGCCTTGGCAAACTGCGTGACCCCGGAGAAGTCACCTTCCTCCAGGTTCGCGATTATGGCTGCGATTTGGGCAATGTAGGCCTCAAGGAGCTCAGACAGGTGATCTCTGCGCGCAATGAGTGTGTCCGCCTGTGAGGGCGGGTCTCGTGACGCCATAGGGCAGACCTCTCGTGCAGCTGAGTTCGTCGAGAAATAAAAAAACGGCACGCGGAGGATCACCCCGGAGCCGTTTGCCCACTTCTGCTATCTTGCCTGCGTTCTACTTTAGGGCGTTCGGTGAGTCAAGCGATCTCGCAATGCGTGCGCAGCAGCACCGCGCGCACGCATTAATAAAAGGTAAATTAGTTCAATACCTTACTCGGAGTTCTCGCGCTCAGCCTCGATCGCACGCCAGCGCGCAACGTTCTCGTTGTGCTCTGCGAGCGTCACCGCAAAAGCATGCCCGCCGGTGCCATCGGCAACGAAGAAAATGTAGGGGGTGTCATCTGGATCGAGGGCGGCCTCAATGCTTGCAAGACCGGGGTTCGCAATGGGCGTAGGTGGCATGCCGTCGATCACATAGGTGTTCCAAGGGGTTTCACGCCGCAGCTCTGACTGCCGCAACCCGCGCCCCAAGACACCCTCTCCCCGCGTGATGCCATAGATCACTGTCGGGTCAGTTTGAAGACGCATACCCTGCTCCAACCTGTTCACGAAAACTGACGCGACCTGTCGTCGCTCATCGGCTATGCCGGTTTCCTTTTCGATGATGGATGCCATGATGAGCGCGTCCTCGGGCGTCTCGTAGGGAAGTCCTTCAACCCGGTTTTGCCAAGCTTGCGTGAGACGCACCTCTTGCGCTTCAATCATGTCTTCAACAAGGGCCAGGCGATCATCGCCTGGGACAACCTCATAACTGTCAGGTGCCATAGTGCCTTCGGCCGGGATCTCGCTCACGGCCCCGCTCAAGACATCGATATCGCGAAGTGATGTGACCAGCTGCCAGCTCGTAACGCCTTCGGCAACAGCGATCCGATAGCGCGTATCAACGTTGCCCTTGGCTGTGCTGTAGGCCTCCGGCGTGTCTTCTTCGGCGGGCGTGAAGACAACGCGCTCAACGAAGCGCTGCGTTTCTGGGTCGAGTTCACGCACTTGGACGCTCAGCCGGTTGACCCCGATCCGATAGACAACTTCTGTTCCGCAGGTGCTCTGACCGCTGGCCGTCACGAGATCGAGGATCTCCGCCATGGACGCTTCCTCAGGGATGAGGAAAGAGCCGGCTTTAAGATCACCCGCCTTCTCCGTGTAATCGGCAGCAATCCTAAAAATCCCGCGGCTGGTAATAGCAGCCTTGCTTTCGAGGTCGTCGGCAACACGCGTCATCGTCGAGCCCGGCGGCACTTGCAGACAAATTGCGCTCGCCAAGGGCCCACTGGCCTCATAACGCCCTATGCCCCAGAGGATCAGGCCACCGATCAAGAACAGGCCAACGACAAAGAGTGACAGCGCGTTCGAAGCGATGTGCCGCCACATGCCTCAGACCTTTCCGAAAATCACGCTGGCATTCGTGCCGCCAAAACCGAAACTGTTGGACAGCGCATACCTGATCTCCCGCTCACGCTTGACCTTTGGAGCGAGATCGATCGCCGTCTCTACTGCGGGGGTGTCAAGGTTAAGCGTTGGCGGCGCGACCTGGTCGCGGATTGCGAGGATCGAGAAGATCCCCTCGATTGCGCCAGCAGCACCCAACAGATGACCCGTAGAAGACTTTGTCGACGACATCGTCACGGTGCCCGCGGCCTCACCCATCATGCGCTCCACGGCGCCAAGTTCGATCGTGTCGGCCATCGTCGATGTGCCATGCGCGTTGATGTAGTCCAGATCGCCCGGTGCGATGCCAGCGCGCTTGATGGCAGCGGCCATGGAACGACCACCACCTTCGCCGTCCTCTGACGGGGCTGTGATGTGGTAGGCGTCCCCAGACAGTCCATACCCACACACTTCCGCATAGATCTTTGCCCCGCGTGCCTTGGCGTGTTCGTACTCCTCGAGAACGACCACACCCGCGCCCTCGCCCATGACAAAGCCGTCTCTGTCCGCATCATAGGGGCGCGACGCGGCCACAGGATCATTCCCACGCTTCGTTGAGAGCGCCTTGCACGCGTTAAACCCGGCGATGCCGATTTCGCTAATGGGGCTCTCGGCACCACCAGCAACCATTACATCGGCATCATCGAGAGCAATGAGGCGGGCCGCATCCCCGATTGCATGCGCCCCAGTTGAGCAAGCCGTCACCGGCGCATGGTTGGGCCCTCGAAAGCCAAAGCGGATACTGACTTGCCCGGATGCAAGATTGATGAGGGCGGACGGGATAAAGAAAGGAGACACGCGCCGCGGGCCGCGCTCCTTGAGCAAAACGGCTGTGTCAGCAATTGCAGAAAGCCCGCCGATCCCGGAACCAATCATGACCCCGGTGCGCTCTTGCTTGTCGCTCGTATCCGCAACCCACCCGGAATCCTCAACAGCCTGCTGCGCGGCAGCCATTCCATAGAGGATGAAGTCATCGACCTTCCGCTGTTCCTTCGGCTCCATGTAAGTGTCGGGTACGAAAGCGTCGTCGCCATCGCGCGGGATCTCGCAGGCATACGTCGTGGCAAGATGGGAAGCGTCGAAACGGCTGATCGTCCCAGCACCACTTTCGCCAGCGAGAATGCGCCGCCAACTTGCCTCCACACCGTCTGCCAACGGTGTCACCATGCCTAGGCCTGTCACGACAACGCGCCGCATGTCTGCTCTCCTCATAGTCTTTGGCGCTTACATACTAGCGCTCCGCGCCCCTCTCAAGGCCGAGAGACTCCATGCGCAGCGCACCGCACAAAAGCAAACGGCGCCCCACAAGGGAGCGCCGCCTAACCTACCGAAAGGTCGCTTAGGACGCTTCGGAGATAAACTTCACTGCATCGCCGAACGTCTGGATCGTCTCGGCTGCGTCATCCGGGATCTCGATGCCGAACTCTTCTTCGAAGGCCATCACGAGCTCAACCGTATCCAGGCTGTCCGCGCCAAGATCATCAATGAACGAGGCACTGTCTTGCACCTTGGCCTCATCAACACCGAGGTGCTCTACAACAATCTTCTTCACGCGATCGGAAACGTCGCTCATGGTCTGATCCTCATCGATCCTATGGCCACACGGGCCGTTTTTATTTGCCGCGCTTCAAGCAGCGCGTCCGGGCTCCAGTGCTTCAACGTCTGGCTCCCCCGGCGGAAACTGCGCCGCCTATAGCATAGCGTTCACTGATGGCAAACGAATTGTCATGGCGGCCATATGAGCGCTTTAGTGATGCGCAGACATCAAGTTTTCAAGTCCTCGATCACGCGATTTCCTCGGGCCAGCCGCGCTAGAGCATCGCCATACCGCCATTGATGTGGAGCACGGTCCCTGTCACGTACCCCGCCTCTTGCGACGCCAGATAGACGACGGCGGAGGCGATTTCTTCAGATGCTCCCATCCGTCCCATGGGGATTTGTCCCAGCATAGCAGCCTTCTGGTCATCGGTGAGCTTGCCGGTCATCGCGGTCTCAATCATGCCCGGAGCGATGCAGTTCACGGTGATCCCGCGCGAGGCGACTTCGTAGGCCAGGCTCTTCGACATGCCCACCATGCCAGCCTTGGAGGCTGCGTAGTTGACCTGCCCTGGGTTGCCGGTCGCGCCGACGATGGAGCTAATATTGATGATGCGCCCCCAGCGTGCCTTCATCATCGGGCGCACAACGCCTTTGCAGAGGCGCATTGTCGACGTGAGGTTCACATCAAGCACTGTGGCCCAGTCTTCCTCCGACATCCGCATGAAAAGGTTGTCCTTGGTGACGCCCGCATTGTTCACGAGGATGTCGAGCGAGCCCATCGCCTCCACAGCTTGTTTGGGAAGCGCGGACACAGCCTCACCATCGCTCAGGTTACAGGGAAGCACATGCGCCCTTTCCCCGAGCTGGGCCTGAAGCGCTTCCAATGGCTCAACACGCGTGCCCGAAAGCCCAACCGTTGCGCCGGCCGCATGGAGAGCTGTGGCAATCGCCCCCCCGATACCACCGGACGCCCCTGTGACCAGGGCGGCTTTTCCTGTCAGATCAAACATCTCGTTATCCTTTTGCTACAGCGACATCATCGGGGCTGCCGATGGCTGCGGTGGAGATGGAACGGTCGATCCGGCGGATCATCCCGGAAAGCGCCTTGCCAGCGCCGACTTCCCATATTTCGCTGACACCCTGGCTCGCCATCCACGCTACACTTTCGCGCCAACGGACGGAGCCGGTGACCTGTTCCACGAGCAGATCCCGCAGAGTGTTCGGGGCGCTCACGGCTTCTGCCCGAACATTTGCCACGACGGGAACCACGGGCGCTTTGATCTCTACGCTGGCCAATGCTTCGGCCATGACATCCGCAGCTGGTTGCATGAGGGCGCAGTGGAATGGGGCGCTGACAGGGAGCAGCACGGCACGCTTGGCACCCTTCCCCTTTGCAATCTCCACGGCGCGTTCGACGGCGGCCTTGTGACCCGACACCACGACTTGCCCCGGGTCATTGTCATTGGCTGCCTGGCAGACATCGCCTTGTGCGGCTTCTTCTGCAACGGCCCGCGCCGCTTCGAAATCAAGACCGAGCAACGCAGCCATTGCGCCAACGCCAACGGGCACTGCGTCCTGCATGGCCCTGCCACGCGTCCGCAAAAGCCGCGCTGTATCGGCGACGGACAATGCGCCTGCAGCCGCCAACGCGGAATACTCACCCAGCGAATGCCCCGCGACATAGGACGCGTCAGTCACGGCCATGCCCTCGGCCTCCAGCGCTCGCATCGCCGCCAACGAGGTTGCCATGAGGGCCGGCTGAGCATTGGCCGTCAGCGTCAGCTCCTCAGCCTCACCCTCCCAGATCAATGCAGACAGCTTTTCGCCCAGCGCGTCGTCGACTTCATCAAAGATTGCTTGCGCCGCGGGATATGCCTCGGCCAGCGCCTTACCCATACCGATTGCTTGAGCTCCCTGTCCGGGAAAGACGATCGCGCGCATGACTGCTCCTCTTAGATGTTTTGGCGCGAAATAGGCAGGTGTGCGCGGGAATGCAAAAGAATCTGTGCGCCACGTCCAATAGGAGGCGAACTCGTATAGGCTAGGTTATGACCCACACCAAACACAGGCAGCCCGATGTCCCTCACGAACACAGCCACCTCCTACGGCGCCGTCACCAAGACCATTCACTGGCTAACTGCACTCTTTATTGTGGGTGTGATCGCGACGGGTACGATTGCCCATAACCTTCCCACGGATGATCCTGTGAGCCTCGCATGGAAGATCCAGCTCTACTCGATCCACAAGACCATCGGCCTTGGGATCTTCTTCACGGCCCTTTTCCGCATACTGTGGGCTGTCGCAAACCCAAGGCCCGGTCATATCGGATCAGAGAACAGGCTGCAGGCCTTCGCAGCACAGGTCGTTCACTACGGACTCTATGCATCTCTCGTGCTCGTGCCGCTGACCGGTTGGATGACCCATGCCGCCACGGAGGGATTCGCCCCGATCAAATGGCCGTTCGGGCAAGAGCTCCCCTTCATACCAAATGACCCGGCGCTCGCGGAGCGTTTTGCCTCGGCTCATCTTTTGTTTGAGCGGGTGATGGTGGCTGCCGTCGCGTTGCACATCGCAGGCGCGCTCAAGCACCATTTCTTCGACAAGGACGCCACCCTGCGCCGAATGTGGTTGGGGCGACCGCAGCTTCCAAACGTGGCTCCCGCCCACCAAACGGCCCTGCCCGCTGTCACGGCCGCAGCTATCTTTGCGGCGGTTGGCACGGCGGCTGCCTTTGTGCCCTTGAAGAGCGGCGGCATCGACGCTCCCGCCTTGGAAGAGGTGGCCTCTGAATGGAGGGTCATCGACGGCGCGATTGAAATAAGCGTCATCCAGTTTGGCGCGGAAGTCACCGGCACTTTCGAAGATTGGACCGCATCAATTGACTTTGATCCCAGTGTCGCAGGTGAGGTTAAGGGCTCCGCCGACGTTACCGTGAGCATCGGTTCTCTGACGCTGGGATCCGTGACCGCCGACGCGCTCAGCCCCGACTTCTTTGATGCCGAGAGCTTCCCCACCGCCAAGATCATTGGAGACATCGTCTCGGTCGGAGAGGCCTACGAGTTGCGCGGGTCGATCACCATAAAAGGGAACGAGGCGCCCCTTTACCCTCCCCTTCGACCTCGCGCTTGAAGGAGACGTCGCAGAAGCCGCTGGTACAGTCACGCTCCAGCGGCTGGATTTCAACATCGGTGAGAGTATGCCGAGCGATGGCGACGTTGGTTTTGATGTCGGCGTCACAATCGATCTTACGGCCACAACCGCCCCGGCGGACGAAGCCGGAACGTCCTGAGCCCTGGTACTAAAACAAAAAGGGCGCCTCCAAAGGGGCGCCCTTTTCATAATGATCACAATATCTCAGGAGGCGGGCGATGCCTCGATCGAAATCTCGACCGACATCTCATCGCTCACGAAGGGGGCAAAGGCACCGACACCGAAGTCAGACCGCAGGATCGTCGTGGTGGCATCGAAACCAGCGATCATCTTGCCGCGCATCTCGGCCAAGGTGTTCA
>JBCBME010000134.1:0-6694 GCA_039822945.1 Pseudomonadota bacterium | reverse complement strand
CACGGCAAGTGTTGAGAGCTCAGCATCAAAAATCAATGACTCATTTGCCGCAAACCCCTCTTGATTTGAATGTGTTGCGGGGTTGGGTGGGCCTGCGAGCGATGGGCCTAGCGCGCCTGCTCTGGCTGCGGACGACGCAAAACGAGGGCCAGAATGGTGAGCAATGCGCCAATCTCAAAGGACGCAAAAAGGATGTAATGCGGTTTCAAAGAGCCACCGCCGACAATGAATGCAGCCGTGAATAGGGCCGCAAATATGTTGGCGTATTTGCACCACCGCGCGGGCAGGACCTGCGAGAGCACAATCATCACAAGCGCAATCTGGAGGCACGCAGCGGCCACGAGCATCAACATGTCCGACAGCGCCACGCCCTCAACCGTCCCCTCCAGAACCTGAGGGAGCGTCCCGGGCGTGTAGAGGCTGAGCACATCCGCAAAGACCATGTTCAGTCCGACATATGTCCAAAGACAGGAAATCGTGATGCGGGTCTGGGGGGAGAGTTGCATGGGGCTCAGCCGCTCAAGATGGCAGTTGGGTCAGATGTTGGACGGGCAAGGCCGCAACTGCTCCTTGAGCAGCGCCGCGGTTTCACGACCCAGGGCCTGCGAAAGATCCTGGCGCTTGTTGAGCACCACGAACCCGTCTGCTGGGTCGGTCTGAAGCCACGTACTGACGGCGATGCTTTCGGGCACCGCACCCACAAAGCAGCCGCCCACAATCGCCACGGAAAGGGCGCCCGACCCCTCAACGCCTTGCGCTCTCAGCGCGCGGATATCGCCCTGAAGCTTCGCGATTGCGGGGGCGTCAGCGGCGGGGATGCGCGCGAGATAGACCTCTTCGTCGGAGGCGTTGGCGGTGATGCCGCTGCCCGCAGATGGGGAGAGCTCGAGCGCCACGGTTTCCTCAAGAGGGGCACCGAGGCCCCCGTCATCGAGATCCCCGTCATCGACAGTAAACGAGAGCCGGAACGTGGCATCGCCATTCCGAAGCTGCAGCGCGCGGGGCACACCCACGGCCACCGCAATGTCACCGGGGGCCGCACCAAGCGGGTCGAGATCGCGCGCGGCCATCAGGCCCGCAGGGTTGATGGCCGCGCATCCGGCCATGAGTGAGGTGATGGCCGCAAGGGCCGGCAAGGACAGTTTGGAGGAGGTTTTCATGACAAGCCTATTGATTGATTCGCTCTGAAAGATTAATGTAAAACATGAAAACAATATCAAGAGGCAAGATATGGTCAATCCGCAGAATGCGCTGAAAGCAGCCCGCAGATTGGCGCTCATCATGACCGTGGGCGCCCTGCTTTTAACGGCGCTGGCCGCCGTCGGTCTCGTCTACGGGGTGCTCAACACGGTGGCCGCGGGAGATGCGCTCGCTGCCCTCGGCGGCTACGGTGCTTACGGGGTCTCAGCGGTGCAGGCCTGGATCCTGATGGGGGTGGTGGCCGTGCATGTGGGCGTCTGGATCGCGCTCCTCGCTGTGGCGCGACGCCTCTTTCAGGAGCTCGCCGATGCGCGCCCCGCGCGCGCCTCCCGCACGGCGCGGCGGGCTGCGATGTTGCTCTGGGCGATGCTGGCCTGGGGCATCGTTTCTCAGGCGATTTTCTCGGTCGCAGCCACCTGGGGCTATCCGGAGGGGGAGCGCGCGCTCGCCATCGCCTTTGGCACGCCCCAGATCTCCATCGCCTTTTCTGCGCTGATCGCGAGCTTCCTTGCCCATGCCTTCGCGCTCGGCGCAGAGCTCTGGCAAGATCACAAGGCGGTCGTCTGAGATGCCCATTATCGTGCGGCTCGATGTGATGCTGGCGCTGCGCAAGATGACCTCGCGAGAGCTTGCGGCCCGCGTGGGGATCTCGGAGCAGAACATCTCGCTCCTCCGCTCAGGCAAGGTGCGCGGCGTCCGCTTCAGCACGCTGGAGGCGATCTGCACCGAGCTCGATTGCCAGCCTGGCGACCTCCTCGAATTCGTGAGCGACGACGGCGCTTAGCCCGCCTCGAGCGCCCTCTCACGCATGGCCTCGAGAAAGGCGCTCAGCTCCGGCGTGGGCGTCTTTTCCGGCAATCGGTAGAGCCCGATATCTGTGGTCAGGCTGTCGAGCCCCATGACGTCGAGGGGCAGGATGTCACTCTCCGCAAACCGCGGCGCTGCCTCGGCGGTGTAATAGAGCCAGGCCGGGCCGCCCCGCAGGATGTCGAGCCCCACCATGATCGAGTTCGCCGAATAGACCGCCGGGCGAAACCCCTCCCAGCGGCTGGCGAGCCGGTCGTGATCCTGCTCCGCAATGCCGAAATGCCGCGGCGCATAGGGGGCCACATCAAGCCGCGGATAGGCATTGAGCGCATCAAGCGGCACCGTCGCCCCGTGAAGCGGGTGGCTGGCATGGGCAAAGAAACGGTCATGGGTCTCAAAGAGCGGCTCGAACTCGAGGGTGATCCCCGTCTGGAGCCGCTGCACCCGGGTGCCGAGAAAGACGCTGAGATCCCCGGACAAAAGCCCGCTGATCCCTTCGAGGCTCGAGCAGATTTCGATATGCCACGAGACGTCGAGCCCGCGCGCCTCGAGCGCGGCCATCGCAGGCCGCACGATCTCGGCCCACCAGACATGCCCGCAGCCAAAGCGGAGCGACGTGCGCCGCCGTGTCTTGAGGTCGTGGATCTCGGCAAGGGCATGTTTGCTCAGCCGGTCCATCCCGCGCGCATGCTCGTAGAGGACCTTGCCAAACTCCGTCAGCAGGACCCCGCGCGAGTTTCTCAGAAAGAGCGTCACTCCGTAATCTTCTTCAAGCCGTTTCAGGTTGGCCGATACCGTCGGCTGCGAGACATGGAGCGCCTCGGCCGCCAATGAGACATTGCCGAGCTCGGCCACGGCGAGAAATTGGTTGAGCTTCCGGTCCATGGTCTAACGATAGATTTTTTCTATAGTAATGGCCACACTTCGTATTTCACCAATGAGACGGGCCTTCTTACCCTTGCCGCAGACCCGGGCCACCGGGCGCTTGATCCAAGGGAGGACACCCATGACACCGCGTTTATTCGTCACCACATCACTCGTCGGGCTCGTGGCCGCGACGGCACAGGCTGGCGGGCATCTGCCCTATGCCGAGGGGGAGGGGCCCTTCAGCTGGGAGAGCCTCAGCGCCTTCGCCGCCGAGAACGACTTTACCGGCCAGACGGTCACCCTTGCCGGGCCGTGGCTCGGCCCGGATGCGGCCGCCGCCGAGATCGTCTTTGGCTATTTCACCGAGGCCACGGGCGCGGAGGTGGTCGTCACGGGCTCTGACAGCTTCGAGCAGCAGATCATCATCGACACCGAGGCAGGCTCTGCCCCGAACATCGCCGTCTTCCCGCAGCCGAGTCTTATGTGCGATCTGGCGCTGCGCGGGCTGGTGGGCGATATCGGCGCCGAAACGGGCGCCTGGATGACCGAAAACTACGCTGCGGGCTCCTCCTGGACGGCGCTCGGCAGCTGCGCGGGGCTCGATGGGTTCTACGGCTTTCCCTTCAACGTGAACGTCAAATCGCTCGTCTGGTACGTGCCCGAGACGTTCGAGGATGCAGGCTACGAGGTGCCGGACACGATGGAGGGCCTGCGCGCTCTTACGGAACAGATGGCCGCCGACGGCATCTCCCCCTGGTGCATCGGGATCGGGTCGGGCGCGGCCACCGGCTGGCCCGCGACAGACTGGGTCGAGGACATGGTGCTCCGCACGCAGCCCGCAGAGGTCTATGACGGCTGGGTCACCAACGAGATCCCTTTTGATGATCCGCGCATCGTGGCCGCCATTGAGGAATTCGGCTGGTTCGCGCGCAACGACGATTTCGTCGCGGGCACCTCTGCTGCCGTGGGCCCCACTGATTTCCGCGACAGCCCCAAGGGTCTCTTTTCCTCACCCGCGCAGTGCATGATGCACCGGCAGGCCTCGTTCATCCCCGCCTTCTTCCCCGAGGGCACGGTCGTGGGGGAAGACGTCGATTTCTTCTACTTCCCCTCCTACGCCGTGCAGGACGTGGGCAACCCCGTGCTCGGGGCAGGCACGCTCGTGTCGATCACGGAAGACAGCCCGGCCACGCGGGGCCTCATCGAGTATCTCAAAACCCCCATCGCCCATGAGCTCTGGATGGCCAATGAGACGCAAGGCTTCCTGACCCCGCACAAGGGCGTCGCGGCCGCCGCCTACCACAACGAGAGCCTGCGTCGTCAGGGCCAGATCCTGCAGGAGGCCACGACGTTCCGCTTCGACGCCTCCGATCTGATGCCCGGCGCGATTGGCGCAGGCGCCTTCTGGACCGGCATGGTGGACTACACCAGCGGCAAGCCCGCCGCTGAAGTTGCCGCCGAAATCGAGGCATCCTGGAAGGCCCAGTAGGGCCGGAGGTCGTCCCAGTTCCTCCCAGAGCCTCGGCGGGCCTTGGCGGGCCTTGACCGCCGGGGCTCGCATTTTTTCTGACATGACGAGACGTGCCATGACCCAGCCCTGGTGGAAGACAGCAACCGGCTACCAAATCTATCCGCGCAGCTTTTGCGACAGCAACGGTGACGGGATCGGAGACATCCCGGGCATCATCTCAAAGCTCGGGCACCTCGAGGAGCTGGGCATCGGCTTCATCTGGCTCTGCCCTGTCTACGCCTCGCCCATGCGCGACAACGGCTACGACATCGCTGATTACCGCAATATCGCCCCCGAATTCGGCACCATGGAAGACTTCGAGCGCCTGCTCTCGGAGGCCCGGAGACGCAACATCCGCATCGTCATGGATCTCGTGGTCAACCACTGCTCGAACGAGCACCCTTGGTTTCAGGCGGCATGTGCGTCACGCGAAGCCCCCGAGCACGACTATTTCTACTGGCGCGCGCCGGGCCCGGATGGTGGCCCCCCCGATGATCAGCGGGCCTGCTTTGGCGGTTCGGCCTGGCACTGGGTGGAAGCGGTTGGCAAATACGCCTACTGCCATTTCGGCCCCCAACAGCCCGATGTCAACTGGCAGAACCCTGCGCTGCGCGCAGAGATTTACGACATGATGAACTGGTGGCTCGATAAGGGGCTCGGCGGCTTCCGGCTCGACGTCATCGACCTCCTCGGGAAGGACATCGACGCCCGCATCTACCACGACGCGCCTGATCTCCACCCGCTTCTCGCGGAGATGCACAGCCGCTGTTTTGCGGGCCGCGACATCGTCACCGTGGGGGAGGCCTGGTCCGCGCGCCCCGACACCGCGCTCTCCTATACCGGTCGCGCGCGGCGTGAGCTCGACATGGTCTTCAGCTTCAACCACATCGAGGCCGGGTGGGATCCGATCAAGGGCCGCTATGGCGGCAGCCGCTTCGACCTCGTGACACACAAATCCGTGCTCGCAGACTGGCAAACCGCGCTGGCCGAGGACGGCTGGAACTCGCTTTACCTCTCAAACCACGACCTGCCCCGCCCGGTCTCGTTTTACGGCGATGAAGGGCTGGGCCGGGTCGCATCGGCCAAGATGCTCGCGACGGTGACATACCTGATGCGCGGCACGCCCTTTGTCTTTCAGGGGGAGGAGATCGGCATGACCAACGCCGATTTCGCCTCCGTCGATCAGTTCCGCGATATCGAGGCCCTAGGGCAGGCGCGCGAGCAACTCGCGCTCGGGGTCAGTGAGGCGGAATTCGTGGCCGGTGCGCGCGTGAACGGGAGAGACAACGCGCGCACCCCGGTTCAGTGGTCGTCCGCGCGCCATGCAGGCTTTACCACTGGCACGCCCTGGATCGATGTGAACGCCAACCACGCCCAGATCAATGTCGACACAGACAAGGCCGCGCCCGACGGCATCTTTGCCCATTACCGGGAACTCATCGGCCTCAGACGCATCCTTCCGGTCATCACGCAGGGCGATTTCCACCTGCTCTGGCCGGATCATCCAGACCTTTTCGCCTATACGCGGCGCCTGGGGGAGACGGTGCTCTTTGTCCTCGGAAATTTCTCGGGAAAGCCTGTCACGCTTGACCGCGATGAACTGCCAAAGGGCCCATGGACCTCGCTCCTTGCGCCCTTTCCGGAGGTCTGCCTTTTCGACCCCGCCCCCCAATTGCCGCCCTACTATTCCGGGGCGTGGATATCGTCTGTCGCGGACTAGCCGCGCTGCTGCGGTGGCGGGCGGTGCTGTTGCAACCACCCGCCAGCCACCCTCATTCCGCGGGTAGTGTCCCGGCTGCGCGGCGGCGCAGGCGCGCATCCACCGACCACGCCTCACTGGGGCTGAGCGCGATCGCCAAAAGCCCGCCCGCCATCGAGAGGTTCTTGAAGACCATGTAGAAGTGCAGCTCGCTCAAAAGCGTCACGGCCTGCTCGGAGAGCCCGGGCACATAACCCTTGCCCGCATGAAAGAGCACAGCCGTGGCCAGACAAAAGACGCTAAGCGCGAGCCCGGCGATCCGCGTCTGGAACCCCACGATGAGCGCGAGGCCAAAGAGCACCTCGAACGCCCCCGTCCCCAGCGCCACCACCTGCGGAAACGGCAAACCCGCCGTCCCGGTGATGTAGGCCGTCGTGGTTTCGACATCGGCCAGTTTGGAGATGCCAGAGGGAATGAAGATCCAGCCCATCATCAGGCGAGCCAGAGCGAATGCGAGAGATTGTGTCATCGAAGTGATCCTTTGCGGTTTGAAGCCGAAGGCATCGCGCCTTCTGTCTCCATGACGCGCCAGCAGGCGGTGGATCGACATC
>JBCBME010000133.1:0-6695 GCA_039822945.1 Pseudomonadota bacterium | reverse complement strand
CCCACCGGGAGGATGAGGCCACGAGCGCTGTCATGGACGGGCCGCATTCGGTGATCTTTGACGAGGCCGAAAACCGTCTCCACGCGCAAAAGGCGATCATGCGCTGGTGCCTCGGCGTCTGAGGCAGCTCGCCAGCGGCTCAAAGCGCGAAGGCGTCCAGCACCAACTCCGCCGTCCGCGCATGGAGCGCGCCGCGGTCAAGCGTGGGCGGATCGTCAAAGATAAAGCCAGCCTCGTCCGGCACGGGCCCCGCCGGTTTGCCGAGGAAGCTGTAATGCCCCGCATCTGCCCCAAGGCTCACGTGGCGAAAGCCGGGGTTCATCTCACACAGCCAGACGGCCCCCTCTGAGGTGGGGGCCTCCTGATCCGCCTCTCCCGTCAACAGCGTCACCGGCCTCGCGATCCCCGCGAGGCTCTCAGGCGTAAAGGCCCGGACCGGGGGCGCCGCAGCGATGGCCACGCTTGCCACGATCCGAAGGTCAAAGAAGCTCTCGCCCTGCCGCGCCCAGCTTGCGCGAAAGGCCGGTGAGCGATCCATAAGCGCGCCCACCTGCGTGCCAAGGTTGGGGAATTCGCGCGGACCGTCCCCAAATTCCGGATTGCGCTCGAGCCACGCATCGAAGCGGGCCATATCGCTCCGCGCGCCCAGAAGGCTCAGCACGCTGTGACAGCCAAGGGAAAACCCCAGCGCGCGGGTGCGTTCGGTATCGAGCCGGCCGGCAAAGGGCCCCGCCGCGTCCAGCGCATCAAGGAGCGCTGAAAGATCCGCCGCGCGCTCCCACCAGCACAAAAATCCCTCGCCCCGGTAGGGCTCGCTCCCGGTATTGCCGTGGTGATGCGCGCCAATGACGACGTGGCCCGCGCGCGCCAACGCGCAGGCCAGCCAGCCCAGGCTTTCAGGTGATCCACCCGTCCCGTGAGACATGAGAACGACCGGAAAGGGCCGGTCGCTTTCGATGAGCGCCGCGTCTCGGGCGACGGGTCCGGTGGCGAAAAGGCCCGCCACCTCGGCCGCCTCGCTGCCCGGCGCGCACGGATACCACGCCGACCAGCGGAGCGGGCGCGGGGCGCTGTCCGCCCAGTCCCGCCGGCCTTCATCCTCAAGCTTACCGATCCTGTATCCCACGCGCCCCATGGCCAAAGGCTCTCACAGAGGGGCGGGCATTTTCAAGGTCGGCTTAGGCATGGCGCTTTGCGGCGCTGCGTGATTTAAATTCCCGGCAAATACTAGCGGAGGCACGCATGCCCACAGCTTCAATGGGCCTCATCGGGGTCGGCACAATGGGCTCGGCCCTCGCTCTCAACATGGCCGAGAACGGCCACGATGTGGCGCTTTACAACCTTGATGGATCGACGGTCGACGCCCTGATCGAGACCGCGGGGCCGCTCGCCGCCAAGCTGCGGAAATGCGAGAGCGTGGAGGCGCTCGTGGCGGCCATGGCCACGCCCCGTGCGATCATGCTCATGGTGCCGGCAGGCGGCCCGGTCGATGCCTCCATCGACGCGCTCTTGCCCCATCTCGCCGAGGGCGACACGATCATCGACGGCGGCAACAGCGACTTCCGCGAAACGCAAGATCGCACGACACGGGTGGAAGAGGCGGGCTGCCGATATCTCGGCATCGGCGTCTCCGGCGGAGAGGAAGGCGCACGCCACGGCCCCTCCATGATGGTGGGCGGCACGCCCTCCGCGTGGGAGCCGGTGCAGCCGATCTACGAAGCCATCGCGGCGAAATACGAGGGGGACCCCTGCGTAGCCCATCTTGGCCCCGGCGGCGCTGGTCACTTCGTCAAAACGGTCCATAACGGGATCGAATACGCCGACATGCAGCTCATCGCGGAGGTCTATGGCCTCCTGCGGGACGGCGAGGGCCGCACGCCCGCCCAGATCGCGCCCCTCTATCACCGCTGGAACGAGGGCGCGCTGCAAAGCTACCTCGTGGAAATCACGGGCAAGGTCCTCGACGCCGTCGACCCCGAAACAGGCAAGCCGGTCGTCGATGTCATCGTCGATCAGGCAGGTCAGAAAGGCACCGGGCGCTGGACGGTCATCGAGGCGATCCGCATGGGGCAATCAGCCTCCATCATCGAGGCGGCGGTGGGCGCGCGCGTGCTGAGCTCAGAGCGCGCCACGCGCCAGATCGCGGAACCCATCCTCGCACCCTCAAGCGGTGCCACGCGCGGCACCTTTGACGAGGGTGACCTCGAAAGCCGCTGCTCGTGGGCCGCGTGCTGGCCTACGCGCAGGGTTTCCGCATCCTCAAGGCGGCGTCCGACGAATTCGACTGGGATCTCGATTACGCCCGCATCGCTGAGATCTGGCGCGCCGGTTGCATCATCCGGTCCGCCCTGCTCGACGACATCGCCACGGCCTTCCGCGGGGATCTCCCGGATGACAGGCTGATCCTGTCCGACCACTTCGCGCCGCTCCTCAAAGACCACATCGCAGCCCTGCGCCGCGTTGTGGCCCAAGCCACGCTAATGGGCCTGCCCGTCCAGGCGCTTGCCTCCGCTGTCAGCTGGTTCGATGAGATCCGACAGGCCCGCGGCACGGCCGACCTCATCCAGGGGATGCGCGACTTTTTCGGCGCACATTCTTTCGAGCGTCTCGACCAAGAGGGAAGCTTTCACGGGCCTTGGCACAGCTAGCGCGCGGCTTAGGCGTCTCGCTCGCGGGACGCCCGCGCCAGCCTCCGGCGGAAGTATTTTTGGACAGAAGAAAGCCAGGGTTAGCGTCCCGTTAACCAAGATCTGCCAGCCTTTCTCCACGGTACAGGCGGAAGCGCCGATGACCGTGACAGGAGAAAGGAGGCGCCCGCAATCGCACAGTGCGTCTTCGGGGAGGGGTGAAAGCCCCTCCCTTTCTTTTGTCCTCAAATACTTCGGGGAGTGTGAGGGGCTGGCCCCTCACTCCCGGCGGTTCAGCGCGCGCCGCTTTTGCGCTTTGTGCGCAAGGTCGGATCGGCTTGCGTCGGGTCTTCGGGCCACGGATGCTTGGGGTAGCGTGCACGCATGTCTTTGCGCACATCTGCGTAAGAGCCTGCCCAGAAACCGGGAAGGTCGCGGGTGGTCTGCACGGGTCGCCCCGCGGGCGACAGGAGCGTGATGAGAAGCGGTTCGCCTGCCACGACGGGATGCCGGGTCTCTCCAAAAAGCTCCTGCAAGCGCAACTCGATGGCGGGGCTCTCGGCGTCGTAATCGATGGGGATGCGGCGTCCGAGCGGGCTCGTGTAGTGCTCGGGCGCGCTGCGATCGAGCGCTTGCCGCTCCTCCCAGCTCAGGATCGCGATGAGCGCGGGCAAAGGATCAAAGCTGCGCCAAGCCTGCGCTGTGGTCACGCCCGCGAGGTGGGGCGCAAGCCAGCTTTCGAGGCCATCTGTCAGGGCTTCATTGCTGAACCGCGCGTCCCCTGCACGACGCGCGCGGGCTTGAAAGTGCGCCGCGGACTTTGGGAGGGTCAGCCCAAATTGGCGAATGCCCTCGCACATGGCGCGGGCGACAGCCTCTGGCTCGGCATCCTGCCAGGGCACATCTGAGAGCACGAGCGCGCTGAGCCGCTCTTGCCGCCGCGCCAGCACGCGCCCGTCACGGCGGGACCACGTGCAAAACGTCACCTCTTTGATCTGGTGGGCGAAGGCCGCGCGGATCTCGGCCTCACGCGTCTCCGCGGCAAGACGGATGCGCGCATCGCGCGGAGCACCGTCAGTTTCAACGGTCACAAGCCAGGGTGCGGCAGCGCGTGGGTCCTCCAAGGGAAGCTCTGCACCCTTGCCACCGGACAGCAGGTAGCGCGGCGCCTCTCCTTTGCGGCGCTGTGCGATGCGATCGGGAAACGCCATCGCGGCGGCCACGGCGTCTCCCGGATAGTCCCGGCGCGGCGCGCGGGCCACAAGGCGCGCGGCTTCCGCCCGAATGTCGCGCAGCGCGCCCTCCCTGAGTGCCAAGCCCCGCGTCCGCCGAAACCGCGAGGGATCTCGCAGGGCCTCCAGCCGAAGCTCGAGGCTCACATCGCGGCTCTCTACCGGGTCGCGCGCGCCGAGGAGAGCCGCGAGCGGTGCGGCCTCGGAGCCTGCGGCGAGGAGCATGTGAGCCAGCCGCGGATGGGTGGGCATAGCTGCCATTTCGCGCCCATGGGGCGTAAGCTGCCCGGCCTCGAGCGCCCCGAGGCTTTCAAGGAGCGCGCGGGCCTCGGCCATGGCGGCCTCAGGCGGCGGTGTGAGAAAGGCTAGATCGCTTTCTTGGGCCCCCCATGCGGCAAGCTCGAGCGCGAGGGGCGCGAGGTCCGCCGCCTCGATCTCCGCCAGCGGGAAGGCGGCGAGCGCACCCTCTTCGCCCTTCGTCCAGAGCCTGAGGCAGAGCCCTTGCGCGACGCGGCCCGCGCGACCCGCGCGCTGGGCGGCCTCGGCTTTTGTCACGCGTTCGGTGACGAGGCGGCTAAAGCCTGAGCCCGGGTCGAAGCGTGCCCGCCGCGCGAGGCCCGCATCCACCACGCAGCGGACATCTTCGATGGTGAGGGACGTCTCGGCGATTGATGTCGCCAACACCACGCGGGCGCTGCCGGTGGGGCGCAGCGCCGCCTCCTGCGCTTTGAACGTCATCGCGCCAAAGAGCTCGAAGACGGGCGCGGTTGTGCGCAATGCGGCGGCCGTGCGCCGGATCTCGGCCTGACCGGGAAGGAAGCACAGGATGGCGCCCTCGGTTTCGGGCAAGAGGCGCTCGATCTCGCGGGCGGCCGTGGCCTCGAGACGTTCTGACTTCGGGCGTGGCGCGGGAATGTGGCGGATCTCCACCGGGTAGGCGCGCCCCTCTGCCGTGAGAACGGGCGCGTCATCGAGCAGGGCCGCAACGGGGGCCGCATCGAGCGTGGCCGACATCACGAGGAGCGCGAGATCGGGCCGGAGCGCCTGCCGCACCTCCCAAGTGAGCGCGAGGCCGAGATCGGCTTGAAGCGAACGCTCGTGGAATTCATCGAAGATCACGCAGCCCACGCCTGAAAGCTCCGGGTCGGACTGGATCATGCGCGTCAGGATCCCCTCGGTGACGACTTCGATCCGGGTGCCGGCAACGCTTTCGCCCCGCATCCGAAAGCCGACGCGCGCCCCCACCGTTTCGCCGAGTTCCGCGGCGATGCGCATCGCGGCCCCGCGCGCGGCCAGGCGGCGCGGCTCGAGCATGAGGATCTTGCCGGTGACGGTCTCGAGAAGCGCGGACGGCACCCGCGTGGTCTTGCCCGCGCCTGGTGGCGCCTGGAGGACGGCGCGACCAGCCCGCGCCAGCGTGGCGGCAAGCTCCGGCAGGAGCGGGTCGATGGGGAGCGCGCGCATGGCGCCAAAGCTAGGGCAGCGCCCGGCGAAGAGGAAGGGCTCTGGACGCGGGCAGGCGCGCGCGGCATGAAAGCGGCATGAGCGAACTCGCGCCCCTTGTTGCAGATGGAAACCGCCGGGCCCTGGCGCGCGCGATCACCCTGATCGAGAGCGGTCGGGCCGATCATCGCGCGGAGGCTGCATCCCTCCTGGCGGCGTTGCCCAAAGGCCGCGAGGCGCTGCGGATCGGGCTCTCGGGCACGCCGGGCGTCGGCAAATCCACCTTTATCGAAGCCTTCGGGCTCATGCTCGTGGAGGCGGGCAAGCGCGTGGCGGTGCTCGCGGTCGATCCGTCCTCGGCCCGCACCGGTGGCTCGATCCTGGGTGACAAGACGCGGATGGAGCAGCTCTCGCGGCATCCGATGGCCTTCATCCGGCCCTCGCCCTCCCAGAGCCATCTGGGCGGGGTGGCGCGGCGCACGCGCGAAGCGGTGAGCCTGTGCGAGGGGGCAGGCTTTGACGTGGTGCTCATCGAGACGGTGGGCGTGGGTCAGTCGGAGACGGCGGTGGCCGAGATGTGCGATGTCTTCGTGCTGCTTCTCGCGCCTGCAGGCGGGGACGAGCTGCAGGGTGTGAAGCGCGGGATCATGGAGATCGCGGACCTCATCGTCGTCAACAAAGCCGATGGAGATCTTAAGGCAACTGCCACGCGGACCTGTGCGGATTACGCAGGCGCGCTGCGCCTCTTGCGGAAACGCCCGCAGGATCCCGACACCTTTCCGAAGGCCATGATGGTGTCGGCCGTGGAGGGATCGGGGCTCGTGACGGCCTGGGAGGAGATGCAGGAGCTTGCGGCGTGGCGACAGGGCTCGGGCATCTGGGACGCCCGCCGCGCCGCGCAGGCGGCCTACTGGTTTCGCGAGGAGCTGCGGCAGGGGATGGAGGCGCGACTTGCCGCGCGCGAGGATCTTGCCGCGCTCGAAGACGATGTGCGCGCCGGGCGCAAGACCGCCGCAGGTGCTGCGCAAGAGGTGCTCTCCGCGCTCTTTTGAGGCAGCCCGCACGGGCCGCTGGCCGGACGCTCTTTGCCCCTGGCAAAGACGCCCCGCCCACCGTCCCTTAAGTCCGCACAGGCGAATCGATGCGCGCCGGGCCGATCCGTGCTAATCATGCATCATGAAGACAGCGGCCTTTTCCACGAGCCTCTCGGTGGCGGACATTTCAGCCTCGAAGGCGTTTTACGAAGATCTCGGCTTTGAAACGATGGGGGGAGACCCCGCCCAGGGCTGGCTCATCCTCAAAGCGGGGCCCACGATCATCGGGCTCTTTCAGAGGATGTTTGAGGGCAATCGCCTCACATTCAACCCCGGATGGGATCAGGACGCCCAGCCCC
>JBCBME010000132.1:0-6718 GCA_039822945.1 Pseudomonadota bacterium | reverse complement strand
ATCAATATCCTGCGGGCCTCGCACCTTGCTATGGAGCGCGCCGTTGCCGGACTTGGTGTTGTCGAGCTTGCCTTGATCGACGGCAACATGATTCCGCGCGCGCTCACCTGCTCCGCGGAAGCCCTCGTAAAGGGTGATGCCCGGTGTTTGAGCATCGCAGCGGCGTCAATCGTGGCCAAAGTTTGGCGTGATCGTGTCATGTATGATTTGGCGCAACACCATCCCGGCTACGGTTGGGAAACCAACCAGGGCTATCCATCAAAAAGCCATATTTCGGCTCTACGAGATCTCGGTGTGACCCCACATCATAGGAGATCCTTCAAACCTGTGCACAACATATTGTGGCAAGAAAAATAGTTAAGGCACTGATTCTTATAGTTTTTGACTTCGGAATCGGGTCTGACTCATCTTGAGGCCAACAAAAGCAGCGCCCGGAAGAGGCGTGAGCAGAGGCCCGGACCATCCGGCAACGAGGCAGTGACGATGAATAACGCGAAGGGCGCGGGGGCGCTTCCTTTGAACAGTATCCTTGCGGGTGATTGCGTGGAGATCATGCAATCTCTGCCTGAGGGATCTGTCGACCTTATCTTCGCGGATCCGCCGTACAACCTGCAGCTCAAGCAAGAGCTCCACCGCCCCGATGCAAGCCGCGTCGATGCGGTCACCAATGACTGGGATCAGTTCTCGAGTTTCGCCGCCTACGACAGATTTACCTCTGAATGGCTTCGGGCGGCGCGCCGGTGTCTAAAACCCACGGGGGCATTGTGGGTCATCGGCAGCTATCACAACATCTACCGGGTGGGCGCGGCGCTGCAGGATGCAGGCTTCTGGATCCTCAACGACGTGGTCTGGCGCAAGTCGAACCCCATGCCGAACTTCCGGGGCAAGCGACTGACCAACGCCCACGAGACGATGATCTGGGCGTCGAAGTCCGAGGGTGCAAAATACACGTTCAACTACGAAGCGCTGAAGGCACTCAATGAGGGTGTTCAGATGCGCTCGGACTGGCTCCTGCCGATCTGCACGGGCCATGAACGCCTCAAGGACGCCAACGGAGACAAGGCACACCCGACGCAAAAGCCGGAAAGCCTCCTGCACCGTGTCATCATCGGGACCACCAATGAGGGTGATGTCATCCTTGATCCGTTCTTTGGGACGGGGACGACCGGGGCGGTGGCCAAGATGCTCGGCCGTAACTGGATCGGGATCGAACGCGAGGAAGATTACCGCGAGATCGCGGCGCGCCGCATCGGCGACGTGCGCAAGATCGAGGCCGAGGCCCTGCGTGTGACGACGTCCAAGCGCGCAGAGCCGCGCGTGCCCTTTGGCCAGCTCGTCGAACGCGGCATGCTGCGGCCGGGAGAGGTGCTCACCGGCCCCCGAGGCCAAACCGCGAAAGTGCGCGCTGACGGCACGCTCGTCTCCGGCAAGCTCGCCGGCTCCATCCACCAGGTGGGGGCCAAGCTCGAAGGCGCACCGTCCTGCAACGGCTGGGCCTATTGGAATTTCGCGCGGGATGGAAAGTCGGTCTCCATCGACATCCTCCGCCAACAGATCCGTTCGGAGCTGCAGCACAGATCAATCTGAGCCCCGAACTGAAAAGACTACCGCCGGTGCCTGTGGCCTGACGCATGGCACCAACTTCAGCCCCGCCCTTGTGGCGGGGCATTTTTTTTGACTGAGCAGAATTCGGTGCTCCCTACCGTGCTCTTCATCTCTTCGAAGTTAGTCCGTGGGGTTACCAGGGGCTCGCTCCTCGCATCATTCACCGGGGCCAGTCGTTCGTGCCCTTGTTGTAAGCCGTCCAGTCCTCGATTTCTGGGTAGAACCGCTTGCGCCAGGCGCGCACCTTCGGGTTCATCACGCGGCGCCAGAGGGGTGGGCACATGGCGAGCATCGTCATCACCGGGTAGCCGTAGGGCAGGTTTGGCGCTTCCTCCTCGCCGTAGGTTTGGAGGAGGGGAAAGCGGCGGTCTGCTTTGAAGTGGTGATCGGAGTGGCGCTGGAGATTGATCAGGAGCCAGTTAGACACCTTGTGCGCCGAATTCCAGGAATGGCGCGGCTGAACGTATTCATACTTGCCCTTGCCGAGATGCTTTCGCGTTAGGCCGTAATGCTCGATGTAGTTGACGAGCTCGAGCTGCCAGATCGCCACGATGGCTTGGAACAGGAAGAGCGCAATGCCCATCCAGCCGCCGATCACGAAGGCCAAGGCAATGAACGCAAGCTGAAGTGCCCAGTAGCGCCAGAACGGGTTCGCCGCATCGTGCCAGGGCTTAGATTTGCGCCGCAGGACGGTTTTCTCGGCGTTGAAGGCGCTCCGATAGGTCTGCCAGATGACCCGCGGGAAAAAGCGATGGAAGCCAGTGTTGTAGCGCGCCGTCACCGGATCGCGCGGCGTGCCCACGTAGCGGTGATGTACGAGGACATGCTCGCTCCGAAAATGGCTGTACATCACCATCGCCAGCAACAGATCGGCCATCCAGACTTCAATCTTGGGCTTCTGGTGCAAGAGCTCGTGGCTGTAATTGATCCCGATCGTCCCGGTGATCACACCGATCCCGAAGAAGAGGCCGAACTTCTCCCAGCCTGTCAGATGCGTTGTCCAGCTCACATAGGCGAGGAGGCCGAAGAGCGTGACGAATTGCACCGGCGCCCAGATGATGGTGATTGCCTTGTACCAAAAGAGCTGCGCTTCATCGGTGTTCGGGTCGGCATTATCTTCATCGAGGCCCGCGAAGGCGTCGATGATGGAGAAAAGATACCACGTGCAGACCGGCAAGAGGAGAACCGCCCACCCTCCGTTCATGGCGCCGATCACGGCCACAGGTGGTAAAGAGAGCGACAGCCAAAAGGGGAGAGCCTGCGCGAGCCCGAACCGGGCCGGAGGGGTTGTCATTTCAGCCATTCAAACACCTGCTCTGGCGACTTGTGAACGCCGTCTAAACTCGACGGTCTACTATGAGGTCATACACCTTTCGCATGACCGTGGGCAAATCCGATGGCCGAAATGAGGCGCGCTGGATGAATTTGCCGCGGCTGGGCTGGGGCGCATCTGTGGACACGTGCGCGACCTCAATGTCGAGAATAAGATGAAAATGGGTAAACGTATGGCGTGCCTCTGCACCCAGACGGGTCCAGTGCGCCTCTAACGGCGGCGCTGGATCTGTGGGATCGCTCGACCATTCCGTGCAGGGCCACCCGAGCATCCCGCCCAGAAGGCCCTTGTCAGGCCGCGTCTCGAGGAGGAGCGCGCCATCCTCGCGGATCGCCACATAGGCTGTGCCGCGACGCGTGGGTTTCGGCTTCTTTTTTTCCTTTTTCGGCAGCTCGGGTGCCGTGCCGCGTAAGCGCGCGGAGCACGGCTCCCTGAGGGGGCAGATGCCGCAAGCCGGAGAGCGCGGCGTACAGATCGTCGCGCCCAGATCCATGACTGCTTGCGCATAGTCGCCGGGGCGGCGCGCGGGTGTGTAGCGCTCTGCCATTTCCGTGAGCTCGCCCTTGGCTTTGGGAAGTGGCGTGTGGATGTCGTGAAGCCGTGCCATCACCCGCTCCACATTGCCGTCGACAACGGTTGCGGCTTCGTCAAAGGCGATAGCTGCGATTGCCGAGGCCGTGTAGGGACCAATGCCCGGAAGCGTCAGAAGCTCTGCGCGGGTGCCGGGAAAGACCCCGCCGTGATCCTCCACAACCGCGCGGGCGCATTTGAGAAGGTTGCGCGCGCGTGCATAGTACCCAAGGCCCGCCCAGGCAGCCATGACATCGGCATCCTCGGCAGCGGCCAGATCCCGGACCGTGGGCCAGATGGTCGTGAACTTCAGAAAATACTCCCGCACCGCCGCAACGGTGGTCTGCTGTAGCATCACTTCCGAGAGCCAGACGCGGTACGGATCGGGCCGAATCCCCTCGGCCCGCGCTTTTGGTCCGGTACGCCACGGCATCTCGCGCGCATGGACGTCGTACCACGCGAGCAGCTCGGCGGTTATATCGCTGGAAAAATCACGCAATCGTTTGCTCCCTCTCTCGGAGGATAGATGGCTTTTCTCCCCCCGCCAGTGGTAGAAATCGCGCAGGGAGACTTTTCGCTATGGCAGAGCCTGACACACGGCGCGGAAAAGGGTTTCGGAGGGCGTCTAACCTTCTGGAAAAGCGTATCCGCCATGCAGGTGAGGCGCGCGGCTTTGCGGTGACGCGTCTGCTCACGCAATGGGCGGACATCGTAGGCCCGGAGATGGCCAAAACGGCCCGGCCCGTAAACGTCAGCTACTCGAAGGGTGGCTTCGGAGCCACGCTGACAGTGCTTACCACGGCCTCGCACGCCCCTATGCTCCAGATGGAGCTGCCGAAGATGCGCGAAAAGGTGAATGCCTGCTATGGCTACAACGCCATTGCGCGCATACGTATCACCCAGACAGCGCCTACCGGCTTTGCCGAGGGACAGGCACAGTTTGAACGCCCCACCCCCGCGCCCCGCCGCGCGGATCCGGAGGCCAAGGCACAGGCGCAGGGCCTCGCCCAAGGCGTCGAAAATGACACGCTCCGTCACGCGCTCGCCGCGCTCGGGGAAAACGTAATGAGATCATCGAAGAGGACATCCTGATATGAACCGTATCATCCCGATCCTGATTGCCGCCGTCGTCTTTGTCGGTGGTGCTGCTTGGTTCATGATGCCTTCGGGCTCAGCCACGAACATGCCCACGCTTGGCGCGGCCAACGCACAAACCGTGGAGAACGCCGCCGAGGTGGCGATCGAGGACATGGTGCTGGGCGAGGCGGATGCCCCCATCACGATCATCGAATACGCCTCCTACACCTGCCCGCATTGCCGCACGTTCCACGAGGGCCCCTTCAAGGATCTGAAGGCGGAATACATCGACACCGGCAAGGTGCAGTTCATCTACCGCGAGGTGTTCTTTGACCGTTTTGGCCTCTGGGCTTCCATGGTGGCACGTTGCGGCGGGGAGGCGCGCTTCTTCGGCCTTACCGACCTCATCTATGAGCAGCAGAGCACGTGGACCCAGGGCGCACCAGCTGACATCGCCGCCAACCTCCGCCGTATTGGCCTGACCGCCGGGTTGAGCGAGGACGAGATCGATGCGTGTTTTTCGGACGCGGAAAAGGCGCAAAACCTGGTGAGCTGGTACGAGGCGAATGCGGCCGAAGACGGTGTGCGTTCGACACCCACGTTCATCATCGATGGGGTGCGCTACTCGAACATGTCCATGGATGAGTTCCGCAACATCCTTGACGGCAAGCTCTGAGGTCAGACGCGCCTAGCTCAGTCTAGCCGCCACAGCGTCTTCTAACCCCGCCAGCGCCTCATCAAGCGCGGCGGGGTTTTTGATGTCGAGGCGAACGGGAAGCGTCACAACCCGCGCGCGGAAGCCTTCTGGAAGGCGTACAGCGTCCTTTTCCGTGGTGACAAGCTGAGCACCCAGGAGCTTTGCCTCCTGTTCGAGACGTGCCATGAGGGCGGCGGTGAGAGGCTGGTGATCGCTGAGCGCCTCAGCCCTTAGAAGGTTGGCCCCGAGCCCGCGCAGGGTCGCGAAGAACTTTTCCGGGTGGCCGATCCCCGCGAAAGCGAGCGCACGCATTCCCTCCCATGGCATGCCTGTGGGCAGCGTCTCGAGAGTTCCGGTGATGTGCGGCACAGCTATGAGCTTTCCCCAAGCCGTTGCAAACCGCTCTTGCGAGGCGTCATCTCCGATAGAGAGCACCAGATCTGCACGGGCGAGCCCGGCCGAAGGCGGCTCGCGCAAGGGGCCGCTGGGAATGACGCGCCCGTTTCCAAACCCGCGAAAGGCGTCGACGACAACAATCGAGAGATCCTTCGGCAGGTCCGGGTTTTGAAAGCCATCATCCAACAGGATGTGAGATGCCCCTCCCTCCACGGCCATGCGCGCCCCGGCGGCACGGTCTCTAGCGACGACGACAGGTGCGAACGCAGAGAGAAGAAGCGGCTCATCGCCTACATCGGCCGCACCGTGGTGGCTGGGGTCGACGCGCACTGGTCCCTCAAGCTTGCCCCCATACCCTCGGGACAGGACAAAGGGCCGCTTTCCATCCGCACTCAGCTTCATCGCCAGGGCAATCGCTGTGGGGGTTTTGCCGGTGCCGCCCGCGTTTATGTTGCCGATGCAGATCACAGGAATGGGTGGCTGGTACTTTGGCGGCCTTGCCAAGCGCCGGGCTGTTGCGCGGGCATAGACCCAGCCGAGGGGACTTAGAAGCATGCTTCGGGCACCCGGTGGCTCAAACCAGAACGTGGGCGCCCGCATCAGAGACGTGTCTCTGCGAGGCCAAGTGCGTCTCCCACCAGTTCCAGAATGCGGTCGGTGCCGCTCGCGCCCTGTGTGACCGCATCCCATGCCGCGTGTGCGAGAGCCGCGCTTTTGTCGGGCGGGCTGAGACGCGTCAGTGCCGCCCCGAGGGAGTGTGGCGCGCCGATGGCCTCCGTGGCGCCTGCCGTGGACAGGTGTCTGTAGGCGAGCGTGTGCGGCTTGGTTCTCGGGCCATGGATGATGGCCGAGCCGAGCGCTGCCGCCTCAAACGGGTTTCGCCCGGCATGTGCCAGCATAGTGCCTCCCATGTAGGATTGCGGCGCAAGGCGGAACCAGAGGCCGTGCTCACCTGCTTGATCGATCAGGAGGCACAGGTGCTCCTCGCCGATCAAGCAGGTGAGCACGGCCTCTGGTTCCGCCTTGCGCCGCAATCCTAC
>JBCBME010000131.1:0-6739 GCA_039822945.1 Pseudomonadota bacterium | reverse complement strand
GTGGGATCAAAGGTTTGGTTCATGGGTGAGCCGCGCGATCACAGCTTTTTCGACCCGTTGCAGATCGTAGAAGATCCCGTTGAGATCACCCGTGTCTCCCTAGACCAGGCCGAGGGCATCGTTTGTACCGGCCCGTTTGATCCGATGGCCGAACCTGAAGCCCTGCGGCCAGAGCTGCTCTTGGCCAAAACCCGCAGGCTGAAGCTCCTCTGTGCCAATCCCGACATCGTCGTCGATCGCGGCGCGCAGCGGGAATGGTGCGCAGGCAAGCTCGCGCAGATCTACACGGATATGGGGGGCACGTCGCTCTACTTCGGCAAGCCGCACCCGCCGATCTACGATCTGGCGCGGCGGCGTCTGGCGGCCCTGGGCAAGGATGTCCCGGGCGACCGGATCCTGGCCATCGGCGACGGGATCCACACCGATATCGAGGGCGCGCAGGGCGAAGACATCGACAGCCTCTTCATCACCGGCGGTCTCGCAGCAGCGGAAACGGAGACCGTGCGCCAGCCCGATCCGGCCAAACTCGACGCATATCTCGCCGCCGAGGGCGTCACCGCGACCTACAGTATCGGCTTCTTGCGGTAGGCCGATAATTTCTGCATTTGCAAAGTAATATTCTTTCGCCTATACCGCCTCACACGGAACATCATTTCGCTGTGAGATTCGCCATGCTCGACAATATGCCCCGCGGCACCATCGTCATCGAAGACCTCGAAATCGGCATGACCCGCCACGTCTCCAAGGTGGTGACGGAACAGGATATCGAGATGTTCGCGCAGGTCTCCACGGATCATAATCCCGTCCATCTCGACGATGATTACGCCCAAGACACCATCTTTGAGGGCAAGATCGCCCATGGGATGCTGACGGCGGGCCTCATCAGCGCCGTCATTGGCGAACAGCTTCCGGGCCATGGCACGGTCTATCTCGGCCAGACCCTGAAATTCCTTGCCCCCGTGCGCCCCGGCGACATGGTGCGCGCCGAGGTGGAGGTGACGGCGATCGACTATTCGAAGCGCCGCGTCTCGCTCGACACGCACTGCGCGGTGGACGGCAAAAAGGTCCTGAAGGGCGAAGCTGTCGTGCTCGCCCCGTCGCGCAAGTTCGACTAGTCGAGCCTGCGCCCGGCTCACACCTTGCCCCGCCCCCATCGCCGCGTTACCTCGCGCGGCATGGAGCGGCTCAGCAATCTTCACGACATCCCCAGCCAGGCCCGCGGTGCATCTGTCGCCATCGGCAATTTCGATGGCGTCCATATCGGCCATCAGGCGGTGCTCGACCTCGCACGGCGCGATGGGCTGCCGCTTGGCGTGATGACATTCGAGCCCCATCCTCGCAGCTACTTCGCCGAGGCCAAGGGCCTCGACACGCCGCCCTTTCGCCTGATGGGCCCCGACGCCCGCGCGAACCGCCTCGAAAAGCTGGGCGTGGATATCCTCTATGAGGTGCCCTTTGACGCGCCGCTCTCAGAGCTGAGCCCGGAGGCCTTTGTCCGCGAGATCATCCATGAGGGGCTCGGCGCGGCCCATGTCGTGGTGGGGCAGGATTTCTGCTTTGGCAAAAACCGCGCGGGCAACGCAGCCGATCTCAAGACGCTGGCGGCGACCCACGGGATCGAGGTGACGGTGTCGGCCATGGTGGCCAATGACACGCGCGAGGTGAGCTCCACGAATATCCGCAAGGCGCTGGCCAATGGCCGCCCGCGCGAGGCAGCCGAGATGCTGGGCCATTGGCATCGTCTGGTGGGACCTGTCATCCACGGTGACGCGCGGGGCCGCGATCTAGGGTACCCCACGGCCAACATGTCCCTCGGCGATCTCCACCATCCGGCCTACGGCGTCTACGCTGTGCTGGTGGACGTCCTCGACGGGCCCCATGCGGGCGCCTATCACGGGGCCTCCTCCATCGGGGTGCGGCCAATGTTTGGCGACAATGCCGCCAATTGCGAGACCTTCCTCTTTGATTTCAAGGGCGATCTCTACGGCGCGACGCTCTCTGTGGGGCTGGTGGAGTATCTGCGCGGCGAACAGAAATTCGACGGGCTAGACGCGCTCATCGCCCAGATGGGCGCAGATTGCGACCGCGCGCGGGCGCTCCTAGAGGCGCTCTGATGCGTGAGAAGTTCTGGGAGCGCATACCGCTTGACAAAATGACAGATACCGAGTGGGAGGCGCTCTGCGATGGCTGCGGGAAGTGCTGCCTGAACAAGCTCGAAGATCCCGACACGGGCGAGGTGGCGCTGACGCGGGTGGCCTGCCGCCTCCTCGACAATGAGAGCTGCCGGTGCTCGCAGTATCCGATCCGCCACCACTTCGTGCCTGAATGCATTCGCATGACGCCAGCGACGATCCCGATGCACTCTTACTGGCTGCCGGGATCCTGCGCCTACAAGCGCCTCCACGAGGGGAAGGCGCTGCCCAACTGGCACCCGCTCCTGACCGGAGACCCCGAAAGCGTGCACGCCGCTGGTGCCTCTGTGAAAGGCTGGACGGTGCCTGAATTCGAGGTGCCTGAGGAAGAGTGGGAAGACTACATCGTGGGAGAAGAGTGATGCATTTTGCCTCCGACAACACCGGCCCGACCCATCCCAAGATCCTCGAGGCCGTGATCGCCGCCAATGCGGGCTACGCGATGCCCTACGGCGCCGATCCATGGGAGGAGACCGCCACCGCGCAGATCCGCGACACGTTTGAAGCGCCGGACGCGGAGGTCTTTTTCGTGGCCACGGGCTCCGGCGGGAACTCCATGGCGCTCGGCGCGATGTGCCCGCCCTGGGGCACGATCTTTTGCCACGAGATGGCCCATGTGCTGATCGACGAATCCCACGGGCCCACCTTTTATGCGGGCGGCGCGGCCTTCGCCCCTGTGTCCGGCGAGCGGGGCAAGATGGCGCCCGACGCGCTTTCTGCCGCGCTTGAGAAATATGCGCCCGGCAACATCCACACGCCCGCGCGGGGCCCGCTCACGCTCACCAACGTCACCGAAGTGGGCAGCGTCTACACGCTCGATGAGATCGACGCGTTGGCCGCGCTGGCCCGGAGCGTTGGCCTGCCCGTCCATCTCGACGGGGCGCGCTTTGCCAATGCCTGCGCCGCGCTCGGCTGCACGGCGGCCGAGATGACCTGGAAGCGCGGGATCGACGCCGTCACGTTCGGCGGCACCAAGAACGGCTGCATGGGCGTCGAGGCGGTGATCTTCTTCGACGGGCGCTTCTCAGAGGCGTTCGAGCGGCAAAGGATGCGGGGCGGGCACCTCTTTTCCAAGCATCGGGCGCTTTCCGCGCAGATGGCGGCCTACACGGCTGATGGCCTTTGGCGGGAGCTTGGGGCGCGCGCGAACGCAGCAGCGGCAAACCTCGTGGAGGCCATGGGCAATCACGTGGAATACGTCCACCGGCCCGACGCAAACCTCATGTTCGTGAAGTTTCCCCGCGCGCTTCACCGCAAGCTCCACGCGGCGGGGGCTGAATTCTACAGCTTTGCCGACGAGAACACCGGACCGGACGATGAGCCCATCACAGCGCGCCTCGTTTGCGACTGGTCGGCCACGTCTGAGAACACGGAGCGGTTCGCGAGCCTCCTCAAAGCTGGCTGAGAGCGGCCACCTCCGCCGTATGGGTCATGGGCGACATGTGCCCAGCCCCGGCGATCACCTCCTCCCGCGCGTTGGGGAGAAGCCCAAGCAGCACGCGGTGGATGGCCACGACCGAGGGCTCCGCGCCCGCGCCCCGGATGAGCGTGACGGGGATGTCGAGCGCCTCAAGCCGGCCCGGGTTGAAGACGCCACCGCTATCCGCACCGATACCGCGCCCCTGGGCGATGATGAGTGGCATCTGCGCGGCGAGCCCATCCTTGAAGCGAGCGGGCAGCCCCTCCCAAGAGGCTCCGCCCCACATGGTGGTGAAGCGTTCGGCCATCAGATGCATATCCCCCGCCTCATAGGCCTCCACGATAGGGGCAAAGCGCGCCTCATGGGCCTCGAATGCGCGCGGGTCATGGAGGCGGATCGCCGCGAAGAAGACCGGCTCCACAAGGACAAGCCGCGTCACGAGATCGGGCCGCTCCACGGCGAGGCGTAGGGCCACCGTCCCGCCGAAGGAGTGCCCGAAGACAGCGCCCGGCCCCGTCATGAGCTCCGCGCCCCAAGCGACGGCTTGCGCCTGGTAGTCGCCCGTTTCGTCCCAGGGCGTGCTTTTCCCGTGACCGGGCAGGTCATAGGCCACGCCGCCCCGCGTGGCGCACATCAGGGGCTCAAGGACGCCGGAATGGGCCAGGGCGCAGTGGATGAAGAGGCTCTCCCCCTCCCCCACGCGGCGACTGAACGCGCTCAAAGCGCGCCGGACAGATGCAGGTCCAGATCCTCAATCCGGTCCTGCCCCCAGAACCGGGCGTCATCATCGGTGATGTAGAAGGGCGCGCCGAAGGCTCCGGCATTCACCGCATCCTCGAGGTTGCTTGTATAGGTCTCGGCCCCGGCCAGAAGACCGCTATCGGCAAGCGCAGGGTCAAATCCGGCCCGCTCGAGACACGCGCGGATCACGTCATCCTCGGCGATGTCTTTCTCTTCGGCCCAGCAAGCACGGGTGAAGGAGGCCACAAGCCCACCCAGATCACCGCCCGCCTTGATGGCGGCAATGAACGCGTAGCTCGAGGGCGCCGGGTTCGTGGGCCAATGGGCGGGCTTCAGGTTAAACGGCATGTCGAGCTTCTTGGCCTGACGGACGAGCTCCTGCGCGCGCATCTGCTGGCGCGCGGGATGGCGATCCTTGGGGGCGGTGCCCCCCGTCCGCGAGAAGAGCGCGATGATGTCGAGTGGCTTGTAGGTGATTGTGGCACCATGCTTTTCCGCCACGGCCTCCATCCGCGTTCCAGCCAGATAGGTGTAGGGGGAGATGGTGGAAAAATAGTAGTCGATATGCGCCAAATCGGGGCCCTCCAAGTGTTGGTGGCAGGGTAGGCCCGTGCTAGGCGGTGTCAACGACGGCTATGCGCGACTCGGGACAGGCGCGCGCGGCCCGAGGGACAGTGGGGCACAGCACAGGGACGCCAGATGCCGACATCGACAGAACCCAAACTCATCTCCGGAAACGCAAATATGCAGCTCGCCAAGGCGGTGGCCCGGCGCGTTGGGATGAGCCGGGGCCAGAATATGGGGCTGGTGGAGGCACGGGTGGAGCGCTTCAACGACGGGGAGATCTTCGTCGAGGTGTTCGAGAACGTGCGCGGCGAGGACATGTTCATCATCCAGCCCACGTCGCGGCCCGCCAATGACAACCTCATGGAGCTTTTGATCATTGCCGATGCCCTGCGGCGCTCCTCGGCGCAGCGGATCACGGCCGTTATCCCCTATTTCGGCTATGCCCGGCAGGACCGGCGCACCAAGGCCCGTACGCCGATCTCAGCAAAGCTCGCCGCCAACATGATGGTGGAGGCGGGTATTGAGCGGATCCTGACGATGGATCTCCATGCCGCGCAGATCCAGGGCTTCTTCGATATCCCCGTCGACAACCTCTACGCCTCGCCGATCTTCGCGCTCGACATCAAAAACCACTTCGGCTCCACCGAGGATGTGATGGTGGTGAGCCCCGATGTGGGCGGTGTGGGACGGGCGCGCGAACTTGCCCAGCGGATCAACGCCCCGCTCGCCATCGTCGATAAGCGCCGCGAGAAGGCGGGCGAAGTGGCCGAGATGACGGTGATCGGGGCCGTGACTGGCAAGAAATGTGTGATTGTGGACGATATCTGCGACACTGCGGGCACGCTCTGCAAGGCAGCGGAGGTGCTGCTCGGACACGGAGCGACCGAGGTGCATGCCTATATTTCCCACGGGGTGCTGAGCGGCCCGGCCGTGGAGCGGATCACCAAATCGGTGATGAAGACGCTCGTGGTGACGGACACGATCGAGGCCACCGAGGCCGTGCGCAACTGCGCCAATATCCGGATCGTGCCCACGGCACCGATCTTTGGCCAGGCCATCCTCAATATCTGGAACGGCACCTCGGTTAGCTCGCTCTTCGACCACGACACGCTGGGGCCCATCTACGAGGGTCTCTACACCTGGGAGTAAGGCTCCCTGCGGCCAAGGTCAGGGGCGGCTAGTAGAGATCCCACTCGTCAGCGTGGCGAAGCTCACCCAGGGCCATCCAGCCGGCGCGCACCCGGGCGACGCGCGTGTCCCCCCACGTGCGGAAGACGAGATCAAAACCAGCGGCTGTGATCCCCTCAGCGCGAATATCGACGCGGGGGTTTGTCCCGGCATCAATGTCCCACATGCTCATGCTGACCTGAACGGTCGGGGCAGCCTTGAAGCTTTCGCTGAACTTGATCGGCGTGCGTGAGAGGCGTGGGCCCGTGTCGGTCCACATCGGGCCGCCCTCCTCGAAATCAGAGAACAGGACCTGCTCGCCCTGCTCCACCCCAATGAAGTGATTTCTAAGCCGTTTCATTACACACCAAACCCGTTGCTGGTCCGGCTACAGGTGGAGCATGAAAAAAGTGAGGGCAGAATAAGAAATGCGGCCCAAAAAAGGCCGCATTTTAGACAAATTGGGTGGACCTGCAGCGCCGATCAGACGGCGGCTTTGAGGGCCTCGAAATCAGCGACGAGCTTATCGGCGGTATCCTTGGCGGGGCCTTCGGCGCCGCTGGCGGCCTCGCGGGCCTCCGCGATCAAGGTGTCGATCGTTTCGCCAGACACCTCGGCCAGCGGCATGGCGCGCTCGGCCAGAACCGATGCC
>JBCBME010000130.1:0-6756 GCA_039822945.1 Pseudomonadota bacterium | reverse complement strand
CCACGCAGGTGCTGGAGGATGCCGAGATCAGCCAGATCCTGAACGCGATGAGCGTGGGCGGGCGCCAGCGGCTGAAATGGTCAGCTCCGGGGTCGCATCCGCGCCAGGAAGTGCGGCTGATCTTTTTGCTGATCCAGTGCCTTGAGACGGCGATGCCCCAGGGCGGCCAAATCGAGGTGACGGGCCACAAGGCCGCCTGGACGATCCGGGGCCTGGGGGAGCGGCTCGCCGAGATCCCGCATCTCTGGGACATCGTCACAAAGGGCGCGGAGCTTGCCGATCTCGCCGCCGCCCACGTGCAATTCGCGCTCGTGGCGATGCTTCAGGAAGAGATGGGCCTGATGATCGACCGCGCGCAAAGCGACGGCCAGATTATCCTGCGCGTGCGGCCCTTCACGCCGTCAAGCTGAGCGCCATCAGGGGCGGACGGCCCCATTGCCCCGCACCAGATACTTGAAGCTCGTGAGCTGCGCCGCGCCCACTGGGCCGCGCGCATGCATCTTGCCGGTGGCAATCCCGATCTCTGCGCCCATGCCGAACTCCCCCCCATCAGCAAACTGGGTGGAGGCGTTGTGCATGAGAATGGCGCTGTCGACCTCGTTGAAGAACCGCGCCACGGCTCCGGGATCCTCGGCAAGGATGCACTCGGTATGGTTCGAGGAATAGTTGCGGATATGGGAGATGGCGGCGTCGATATCGTCCACCACGCGCGCGGCAATGATGCTGTCGAGGTACTCGGTGCCCCAATCCTCTGCCGTGGCGGGGGCGCTGCCGGTGAGGCCCTCGGCACGGACCTCCACGCCAGCATCCACCAACATATCCACAAGCTCTTGACCCAGCGTCACTGCGTCGCGGTGGATGAGAAGACACTCCGCAGCCCCGCAAATCCCAGTTCTGCGCGTTTTTGCGTTCAGAACAACGCGCTTGGCGATCTCGGCATCCGCGCTCGGGTCGACATAGATATGCACAATCCCCTCGAGATGGGCGAAAACGGGAACGCGGGCCTCCCGCTGCACAAGGCCAACGAGGCCCTTGCCGCCGCGGGGCACGATCACGTCGATCGTCTCTGTCATCGTCAGCATCTCGGCCACGGCGGCCCGGTCGCGCGTGGGGACGCGCAGGATCGCGTCCTCCGGCAGGCCAGCCGCGCGGAGGCCCTCCACAAGGCAGGCATGGATCGCGCCTGAGGAGTGAAAGCTCTCCGAGCCGCCGCGCAGGATCACGGCGTTGCCAGCCTTCAGGCAAAGCGCGCCCGCATCGGCGGTCACGTTGGGGCGGCTTTCATAGATGACGCCAATGACGCCAAGCGGCGTGCGCACGCGTTCGATGCTCAGCCCGTTGGGCTGCTCCCACGCGGCGATCACCTCGCCCACGGGATCGTCTTGCGCGGCCACGGCGCGCAGGCTCGCGCACATCCCCTCGATCCGCGGCTCGTCGAGCATGAGGCGGTCGAGCATGGCGGGGCTCAGCCCCTTGTCGCGGCCAAAGGCCATATCCTTGGCGTTGGCGGTGATGATCTCGGCACGGCGGGCCCAGACGGCATCCGCGGCGGCCTCAAGTGCGGCGCGTTTGGCCTCTGGCGCGGCGAAGGCAAGCTCTGCGGCGGCGGCTTTCGCGCGCGCGCCGAGGTCGGCCATGGTGGCTGCGATATCAGTGATGTCTTTCATGGTGTCCCGCCCTTGTGTCTGTCCGCTCTAGAGCGCCATGTCGTCGCGATGGATGAGAGCTGCGCGTCCGGCATAGCCCAAGATAGCCGGGAAGTCAGCCGTGTGCTGGCCCTTGATGGCCGCAGCTTCTTGGGAGGTGTAGCGCGTGAGGCCCACGCCGATTGCGCTGCCATCGGGCCCTTCGATGGCCACAGCGTCACCGCGCCCGAACGCGCCGCTCACCGCGGTCACACCGGCGGGCAGGAGTGACTTGCCCTGCCCCAGCGCGCGCACGGCCCCGGCATCGAGCCTAACGGCCCCGCGGGGCTTCATAGACGAGATCCAGCGTTTGCGTGCGAGAGCAGGGTCTTCCTTGGGCAGAAACCACGTCGCGGCCTCGCCCGTTTCGAGCGCGCGCAGCGGATTGGCGCGGCTGCCGAGCGTGATGGCCATGGCACAGCCTGCGCCCACGGCCATCTTTGCGGCCATGACCTTTGTCTTCATACCCCCTTTTGAGAGGCCCGAGCCCGCATCGCCCGCCATCGCCTCGATCTCCGGCGTGATCTGGGCCACGGTGTCGAGCCTCGTGGCGCCCGCTTCGCCCGGATGGGCGGTGTAGAGCCCGTCGACATCGGAGAGGAGCACGAGCTGATCGGCCCCCACCGTCACGGCCACCTGTGCCGCGAGCCGGTCGTTGTCGCCGTAGCGGATCTCATCGGTGGCCACAGTGTCGTTCTCATTGACGATGGGCACGACGCCGAGCGCCAGAAGCTGCGCGAGCGTTGCGCGGCTGTTGAGGTAACGGCGGCGATCCTCGCTGTCTTCGAGCGTCACAAGCACTTGGGCCGTGGTGATGCCGTGGGGCGCGAGTGCCTCCTCATAGGCGCGCGCGAGCCGGATCTGGCCCACGGCTGCGGCGGCCTGGCTCTTTTCCAGTGCCAGCGTGGTGTCAGGGAGCCCAAGCGCGCGGCGCCCGAGCGCGATGGAACCCGAGGAGACGAGGATGACGTCCTTCCCCTGCCCCTTCAGCCAGGCCACGTCCTCGCAGAGCGCGGCCAGCCAGCCCCGCTTGAGCCCGTCTGCCCCTACGAGGAGCGACGAGCCGATCTTGACCACGACGCGGCGTGCATCACTCAGGGCTGCCACGGCGCGTCGCCCTCGTCTTGGGATTCAGACTCGGCGGTGATCTCGGCGCGGAGCGCGCGCAGCACCGGCGTCACCCCCTCGCCCGCCACGCCGGACATGAGGTAAACGCGGCCACCGCGGGCCTGCTCGAGCGTCGCGCGCGCCTCGGCGCGTTCCTCGTCATCGAGGGCGTCGATCTTGTTGAGCGCGGTGATGCGGGGCTTCGCCGCCAGATCGCCGCCATAGGCCTCGAGCTCTGTGATGATGGTGGCGTAATCGGCGGCGATGTCCTCGGACGTGCCGTCCACGATGTGGAGCAGCGCGGAGCACCGCTCCACATGCCCAAGGAAGCGATCGCCGATGCCGCGCCCCTCATGGGCGCCTTCGATGAGGCCGGGGATGTCGGCGATGACGAATTCATGCCCGTCGACGCCCACGACGCCCAGATTGGGCGTGAGCGTGGTGAAAGGATAGTCCGCGATCTTGGGGCGCGCATTCGATGTGGCGGCAAGAAACGTGGATTTCCCCGCATTGGGTAGCCCCAGGAGGCCCACATCGGCGATGAGCTTGAGCCTGAGCCAGATCGTCCGCTCGATCCCCGCCTGCCCCGGATTGGCGCGGCGCGGGGCCTGATTGGTGGCCGATTTGAAATGGAGATTGCCGAAACCGCCATTGCCGCCCTTCGCGAGGACAAGGCGCTGGCCCTCTTCGGTGAGGTCGGCGATCACGGTCTCCTCATCCTCATCGAGGATCTCGGTACCCACCGGCACACGCAGCACGATATCGGCCCCGTCCTTGCCGGTGCGCTGTGCGCCCATGCCCGCCTGCCCATTTTTGGCAAAGAAGTGCTGCTGGTAGCGGAAATCGATGAGCGTGTTGAGCGAGGGTACGGCCTCCACGATGACCGAGCCGCCCTTGCCGCCGTCCCCGCCATCGGGGCCGCCGTATTCGATGTACTTCTCCCGTCGAAAGCTGACGCAGCCGCCACCGCCCGAGCCGGAGCGGATGTAGACCTTGGCGAGATCGAGAAATTTCATGGCTGTGCGGGCTCCTTGCCTCTCCCTTGGCTCAAAGCGCGCGGCTGTGCAACGGGGGCGCGAGCATGACCTTTTGCACATCGACGTCGCGCCCGAGCACGGGGGCGTATTCGCGGCGGATCTCCGTCTTCTTGAAACCGAGCTTGAGCAGGACATGGCCCGAGCGGTCGTTGCCCACATGCCAGCCGGAGGTGAGCGGCCCGCCGCCTTGCGCAAAGTGCCAATCGACCAATGCGGTGGCGGCTTCTGTCATGATGCCCTGCCCCCAGGCGGCCTCCTTGAGCCAGTAGCCCAGATTGTCCTTGGCGAGGGAGACGACGCCGAGCGCCTCACCGCCCGCCTCAATGGCGCGGTAAGCCGGATCTCCGGCGGCGAGCTCGAGATAGGCCACGGCATCCGCGCGCGCGAAGGGGAATGGCGGGCCGCTCAACCAGCGCTGAACGCGCGGGTTCGTGATCTCTGCCGTGATCCAATCGGCGTCGTCTGCGCGCAGCGTGCGCAAGCCGTAGCGCGCGGTCTCGAGGGGGGCGGTCATTCCTTCAGCCGCTTGTGATACGTCCAGGTGGGCACGGTGGCGTCGCGCGCCACGGAATGCGCCTCCGCATCGCCGATATAGGTAAATCCGCAAGTGGTGAGCACGCGCGCCGAGGCGGGATTGTCCTGAAAAACGGATCCAAAGACGGTTTCGCAATCCTGCGGGTTTGCGGCCAGCAGCGCGGCCACCGCCTCCCGCGCGAGGCCCATGCCCCAGAACGCGGGCGCCAGCCAGTAGCCGATCTCGGATTGCGCGCGGTCCATCCGCTCAAGCGCCACGAGGCCCACGAGCTCGGACAGGCCCGCATCGTGCCCGTCGAGCACCCAGACATCCTCCACGCGGTTGGGATCGAGCGCACCCTTGATGAAGGCTTCTGACGCGCCGGGCGGCAGCGGGTGGGGGATTGTCGTCGTCATCTTGGCCACGCGCGCATCACCCACATGCATGTCGAGCGGCCCACGGTCGGAGATGCGCAGAGGGCGCAGGATGAGCCGCTCCGTCTCGATGGTGGGCTGGATGTGGATCGGGTCCTGGATCATGACAGATCTCCTGCGACAGCGAGCGCGTAGGCCACGCTCAATACGGTGAGGGCGGCAAGCGCCCAAAAGAGGTATTTTTCAAAGGGTGAGCCCGCGAGCGTGCGCGCGATGAGAGAGCCCGCGCCCGTCCAGATGGGGTGGAGCACGATCTGGCAGGCGGCAAAGGCCAGTGCGACCGTGAGCGTGGCCGAGAATGGGTCCGTCCCTGCGGGCACGAAGCTCGTGAAGGCGGTGGTGATCATCGCCCAGGCCTTCGGGTTGAGCGGATGCACGATGAGGCCCGCGGCAAAGCCCGGCGCTGCGGCATCGGTTTCCCCCGGAGCGAGGCGCATGTTGGCCACGCGCCAGGCCAGCCAGCAGATATAGGCGGCCGAGGCCCATTTGAGCGCGGCAAAGACGAGGGGCGCGGCCGCCGCCAGCTCAAGGAGCCCGAAGCCGAGCGGCCAGACGAGGAGCTGCTTGCCCGCGATGACGCCCGCCACGAAGGGGAGCGCTCGCGCAAAGCCAAAGCGTGCGCCCGTCGCCAAAAGCGCCATGTTGGCCGGGCCCGGCGTGCCCACCTGCGAGGCTGCAAAGGTCATGAGGGCGAGCATGCGGCCTCCCAATCCGCGCGGGTGAGGCGCAGATCTGTGAAGTCGTGGACGATGCCCGTGGCGAGGCTCGCCATCTCCCGGGTGCCCTCAGCGCGGAAGCCGTGCTTTTCGAGGATCCGGCGCGATGCGTCGTTGCCGCGGAAGTAGCCTGACACGATCTCATCGCGCCCTTGCTCCTCAAAGACATGGGCAAGCGCGCCGCTCACGGCCTCGCTCATGAGGCCCTGCCCCCAAGCCTCGGGCGCGAGGTAATAACCGAGATGCGAGGATGTCCCCACGGCGCCGATGATCCGGCCGCCATGGATGACGGCCATGGTGCCCGGCCAGTTCGAACGGCCGCTGTCATCCTTGGTGCGGACATCGGCGCGCGTGAAGGGATGCGGGACGCGCGAGAGCCAGCGCGAGACGCTGAGATCATTCAGGATCTCCACGACGCGGGGCGCGTCGGCCTCTTCCAGTGGACGCAGCCTGAGCCGCGCGGTGCGGACCTCGTTCGCGCTGACGCGGGGACGCGCGCGGTCGGGCGCGATGAGGCCCAGCATGATGTCGTCGTGCCAGGCCGCTCCGATGAGGGCCGATTGCCGCTCCCGCCCCTCGCGGACAAAGCCTACCTTTTCATAGGCGCTGATGGCCCTTTCGTTGAAGTCGAGCGAGCGCACCGTCAGCCGGTGAAGCCCGAGCGGCCCGAAGGCGAAGGCGACAACCGTCTCCATGGCCTCCGTGCCGAGGCCCTGCCCCAGCTTGGTCTCGTCGAGAATGCCGAGCGACAGATGTGCGCGCTTGTCGGCCCAGTTGATGAGGTGGATGCGGATCGAGCCAATGCAGCGGCCACCCTCCTCAAGGATCCAGCCGTAGGGCTCCCGCGCCTGGGCCGCGACCCAGGCCTCTGCGGCGGCCTCGGTGAGCGGGCGCACCTGCGCGGGATCCATCCCGAACATGCGCTGGATGCCCGGCGCATTGCCGAGCGCCAGGCGGTCGGCCACATCCGAGGGCCGCGCGCTGCGCAGCACGAGGCGCTCGGAGCGCAGGTCAGGCTTTTCGATCTGGGCCATGGTGAAGGCCCTCCGTCTGAAACTCTCGCCTCGAAAACGAGAAAGGGGACCGGCTGGTTTGCCGATCCCCCTTGGTTTTTGGTGTAACCTTTTTGGTTCGGCTTACTCGGCGGCCTCCGCCACGGGGAGCACGGAAATGAACGTGCGGCCCTTGAGGCCTTTATGGAATTTCACGGCGCCTTCGTTGGTTGCAAAGATCGTGTGATCCTTGCCCATGCCCACGCCCTCG
>JBCBME010000129.1:0-6812 GCA_039822945.1 Pseudomonadota bacterium | reverse complement strand
GGTGGACCTGATTGGTGCCCGCGAGATTTTCGTAGGCTGCGGCGATGACGGTGCGGTGGGTCTCTTCGAGCCGGTCAAGCCTGTGCTCGAGCCGCTCCATCGCGATCCCGCGCAGGTCCACGATGTTGCCGCCCATCGTCTTGTCGTGGGCGGCCACAAGGGCACGCATGACGGCCTTGTCTTCCAAAAGCACGTCCGGGCGCGCGAGAATCTCGTCTCGCAGCGCCATGTTTATGTTGGAGCCAGTCATAGCTTGCCTCTTTTGCCAGGTCTGCCGCCTGTTGTGGATAAGTCCATAGCATGGCGGACCCGGCTGGCAAAGCCATTCCGAGCGGCGGGATCAGACGATCTTGATGCCCGCGTCGGCTGCGTCCTTCAGGAAGGTCGCGAGGCCCTTGTCGGTCAGCGGGTGCGAGACCAGCTTTTTGATCACCTCCGGCGGGGCGGTGATGACGTCGGCCCCGATGAGCGCGCTGTCTTGGACGTGGTTGACCGAGCGGATGGAGGCCGCGAGGATCTCCGTCTCGAAGCCGAAATTGTCGTAGATCGTGCGGATGTCCTGGATCAGGTCCATGCCGTCGATGGAGATGTCATCGAGGCGCCCGATGAAGGGCGAGATGAACGTCGCGCCCGCCTTGGCTGCGAGCAGCGCCTGGTTGGCCGAGAAGCACAGCGTCACGTTCACCATCTTGCCCTCGTTGGTGAGAATGTTGCAGGCCTTGAGCCCGTCCCAGGTGAGCGGCAGCTTGACGGTGATGTTCGGGGCGATCTCGCCGAGCTTGCGGCCCTCCGCGATCATGGCGTCGGCTTCGGTGGCCACGACTTCTGCACTGACGGGGCCCTCGACGAGGTCACAGATTTCCTTGGTGACCTCCAGAATGTCGCGGCCAGATTTCTTGATGAGCGAGGGGTTGGTCGTGACCCCGTCCACCATGCCCGTCTCGTTCAGCTCACGGATCGCGTCAATGTCTGCGGTATCTACGAAGAATTTCATTGTGTCCTCTCAGGGTGTGCTAGTGGCGCTTGGCCTTGCGACGCCGCTCGTTTACCTCAGAGCAGCCGGGGCCGAAACCCCTGGGGCCGCCATTGTGATACCGCTAACATGACCGCCACCCGATGACACCGGACGATCGCGCCTTTTTCGATGAAGGGGAGCTGGTGGGTGTGCTCACCACCCAGCCGCTTGATCGCGTGCTCGATTACAAGGCGCCCGAGGGGGGCTGCTGGATCGGTGCGTTTGTCGAGGTGCCTCTGGGCCCGCGGAAGGTGATCGGCGTTGTTTGGGGGCCGGGGCGCGGTGACTACGATCTGTCGAGGATCCGGGGCGTCTCCCGCGTGCTCGATGCCGTGCCGATGGCTGCAGAGATGCGCGAGTTCATCGAACGGGCGGCCGATTACACGCTGACACCCTTGCCTGCGATGCTCCGGCTCGCCACCCGTGCGCCGGGGCTCGGCGACCCGCCCTCGATGCGCCAAGTCTACCGGCTGGGGGAGGGGGCGCCTACCCGCATGACCGAGGCGCGCGCCCGCGTGCTCGAGGTGCTGGAGGCCTACGGGGGCCTCGCTTTCACGCTGGGGGAGCTTGCCGAGAGCGCGGGCGTGACGTCATCGGTGGTGAAGGGGCTCGTGAAGGTGGGCGCGGTGCTCGAGGTCGAAAGCCCGCGCGATCTGCCCTTTCCGCCGCTTGATCCCGCGCTGCCGGGCAAGGCGCTCTCCGACGATCAGGCGGGGGCCGCAGACGCCCTGAAGAGCGCCGTGGAGGGGGGGAGCTACGGCACAACTCTCCTCAAAGGGGTCACCGGGTCGGGGAAGACGGAGGTCTATCTTGAGGCCATCGCCGATTGCCTGCGCGCGGGGAAGCAGGCGCTTGTCCTTTTGCCCGAGATCGCGCTGACCTCTGAGTTTTTGGCCCGGGTGGAGGCGCGGTTCGGCGCGCGACCGGCAGAGTGGCATTCCGGGATCACGCTGACCGAGCGGCGGCGCGCCTGGCGCATGGTGGCGCAAAATGAGGCGCAGCTCGTTGTGGGGGCGCGATCCGCGCTCTTTTTGCCCTTCGCCCGGCTTGGGCTCATCGTTGTCGATGAGGAGCATGACACCTCCTACAAGCAGGAGGACGGTGTGCTCTACAACGCGCGCGATATGGCGGTGCTGCGTGCCTCGCTCATAGGGGCGCATGTGGTGCTCGCGTCTGCCACGCCGTCGCTCGAAAGCTGGGCCAATGCGGAGGCGGGCAAATATGCGCGGCTTGAGCTCACGTCGCGCTTTGGGGCTGCCGCGTTGCCCGAGATGCGCGCCATCGACATGCGCGCGGAGACGATGCCCGCCAAAAGCTCGGTGTCGCCGACGTTGCGTCAGGCGGTGGAGACGCGGCTCGCGCGCGGGGAGCAGAGCCTCCTTTTCATCAACCGTCGGGGTTACGCGCCCGTCACCGTGTGCCGCGCCTGCGGGCAGCAGCTGGGCTGCGATCACTGCGATGCGCGCCTCGTGGAGCACCGCTTTCTCAAACGGCTCATGTGCCACCAGTGCGGGGAGACGCAGCCCGTGCCCGAGGCCTGCCCGTCTTGCGGTGCCAAGGACAGTCTCGCGGCCGTGGGCCCGGGGGTGGAGCGGCTGGCGGAGGAGGCGGCAGCGCTCTTCCCCGAGGCGCGGCTGGCTGTGCTGTCGTCGGATCTTTTTGGGTCGGCGCGGGCGCTCAAGGCAGAGATCGAGTCCATCGCCGCCGGGGCCGCGGATATCGTGATCGGCACGCAGCTCGTCGCCAAGGGGCACAACTTTCCGTTGCTCACGCTGGTGGGGGTGATCGACGCGGATCTGGGGCTCCAGGGCTCGGATCTGCGCGCCGCAGAGCGGACGTTTCAGCTCATCCGGCAGGTGGCAGGCCGGGCCGGGCGCGACAGCCTGCCGGGGGAGGCGCTCCTCCAGACACACCAGCCCGAGCATCCGGTCATGCGCGCGATCATCGCGGGCGATGAGGAGGCCTTTTGGGCCGCAGAGGCCGCGGAGCGTCGCCATGCGGGCGTGCCGCCTTACGGGCGGATGGCGGGCATCGTGCTGTCATCGCCGAATGTGCAGGAGGTCTTTGACGTGGCCACGGAGATGTCGCGCAATGCGGCCCCGCTTCAGGCCATTGGAGCCGAGCTCTTTGGGCCTGCGCCGGCGCCGATTGCGCGGATCCGGGGGCGTCACCGGGTGCGTCTCCTCGTGAAAGCGCAGAAGGCCGCGCCCATCCAGCGCGCGCTTGCTCAGTGGGTGGCGCAGTTCAAGCTGCCGTCGAGCTTGCGGCTGAGCATCGATATCGATCCGCAGAGCTTTTATTAGGCCGCTGAGCCGGTGAGGGTCTCCTCGCTTTTGGGGGCTCCGCCGCGCAGCGACGTGCTCAGCGTGAAGGCGGCCAGCGCTTGCGAGAGCTGCGCGTCAAGCTCGCCCAGCGAGGCCATGAGGCTGTTGTTTTCCTCGGCGAGTGCGGCGTTCGACTGCGCGATTTCCTCGACGCGCTTGATGGAGCGGTTGAGGATGCCCACGCCTTGCTTTTGGCTGGCACCGGCGGAATAGACGGCCTCGATCTTGTCTTCGACAGCCATCATCTGGCCCTGCATCTCACCGATGGCACGGCCGGTGTCGCGCACATGCTCGGCGCCCTGTTTGACGCTGCGCACGGCTTCGTTGATCAGGGATCCGATCTGCTGGCTGGCATCCGCGCAGCGTGCCGCAAGCGCGCGCACCTCGGAGGCCACCACGCCAAAGCCCTTGCCTGCATCGCCCGCGCGCGCGGCCTCAACAGAGGCGTTGAGCGCGAGGAGGTTGGTCTGGAACGCGATCTCGTCGATCGTGCGCACGATTTTGACCATCTGCTCAGAGGCATGTTCGATCGCGGCGATGGAATCGATCGCCTTTGTGGACACGTCTTGACCGCTGGTGGTGCGCGCGGCGATGGCTTCGACGAGCTTGCGGCACTCCGTCAGTTGCTCTGCATTGGCGGTCACGCTCTTTGCGATGTCATCGGTGACGGCCGCGCTTTCAAAGACGGCTTGGGCCTGTTCCTCGGAACGACGGGCCAGATCGCCGGTGCCCGCCCGCAGCTCTGCCGCGGAATGGCCGACTGACTGAACGCCATCATGGATTTTGGCAAAGGCGCGTTCGAGCTGCTCGAGCGATGCATTGGTGGCGACGGAAATGTCGTGGAACGTGCCCGAATACTCATCGTCGAGGCGGCGGCTGAGATCACCTCCCTCCAGCGCCGTCATGATCCCGCTCAGATCGCCGAGGGCTGTTCCCGTGCGCTCAGAGATCCGGTTGATGGCTTGCGCAACCTCGAACCAGACGCCTGAGAGCCCGTCGAGGGACATGCGGCGGTCAAAATGGCCGTGCGAGCAGGCCTCCACCACGCTCTGGATTTCGGTGACGGCCCGTTCTTGGGCCACGGCCTCCGCCTCCCGCCGGGCGAGTTCCTGGGCGTCTTTTTCCTGCTGAACACGCACCGCGCCATCGGCGACCTTGAGGATTTCGTTGATGCCGTTGCCAAGGACCTGCGACGGGCCGTGGAGGCCCTCGAGGTCGAGCCGTTGAGAGAAGTCGCCCCGCTCGACGGCTTCGGCCACCCGCTTGATCCCTTCGGCGGCTCCGCGTTCGAGGCTTTCCTGCATGTCCGCCTCGGCCAGGCGCGCAACCTCGCCCTGACGGTAGGCCTCGAGCGCGGCCGTGATGGCCCCGAAATCCGACTGCAAGGCCTGCGTGATGGGGCGGTGGATGGCCCCCTCTGCCATGGCGGCCACTTCCCTGCGCGCGCATCGCAGGCTCGTGTTGGTGAGACGCACAAGGCTGAAGGACGCGCCGCCCAGAATGGTGAGAACAACGGCGAGCTTGGCGAGGGACAACAGCATGCTCTCGCGCAGGGTGTCGATGGCGGCCTGCATGAGTTGGTCGATGTTGGCGGCCCCGCGCAGCTCCACGTCCATGTAGGTGTCGAGGGTGGCCGCCGATGCAGAGGTCCACCGCCGTGGGGAAATCGCGCCGATCTCGCGCGGGTCAAAGCTCCGGATGGCGGTTTTCATCCTCATCATCGCCTGGACGCCGTCGTTGCGGGTGAGGTCATCAAATGCGGCGACTTTGGCGAGCGAGCCATGGTCCCGATACGTCACCAGCATCGCCTCTTTCTGGCTGATGCGGGTTTCAAAGAGCGTGTAGACGTCGCGCGGGAAGGGCCCCTGAATGCGTTGCGCCCGCTGCAGGCCGAGTGACCCCAGCGCCCATTCGAGGGCCATCTTGTTTTTTGCGGTCATGAAGATCGCGTGGAGTTGCATGGCACTGGCGATCTCGGGGCTCGACACCTGCTGCCCCACCCGCGACATCAGGCTGATGAGATCGCGGCTCACTTGCGTGTAATCTTCAAGAAATACGAGGGGATCGGATGTGAGTGCGCTGATCTCTCTGCGTGTTTCGGGCAGCGCTGCAAATTGCGCGCGAAGCGCCAGGACGATGGCTTCGAGCCGTGCGTCGCCTGCAAGCGTAGGCTCAAGCAGTTCGAGCTTTTGCAGGAGTTCCTGGATGGCGACGTCAGATGCCGCACGCAGCTCCCCGAGATCGCTGCCGGCGCTCTCTCCCTCAGAGGCGACAAAGAGGATCGAGGCCGCCCGTTCGCGCTGGAGGGTGTGGTTGAGCTTGCCGATGCTGTCAGTGTAGCGCGTGAGGCTCGCGTCGCGGCGCAGGGTTTGCGCGTGTTGGACGTCTTGCGCGATCCTTCCGCCCGCATAGACCATGACCGCCACAATCCCGAGAACTGACAAAAGTGCCAACGCGTTGGCCACAGACAGTCGACGCAGATATCCCACCATCGCGCATTCCTCCGTTATGGGGGGAGGGCTACCAGCGAGGGCTTAATCCAACGTTACTCTCTACGGGGGTCGAGGCTCGTTTTTTGGGGTTGCAGGCGGGCTGGAGAGCCCTATTCGGCGGCGACGGGCTCTGGCTGGGCGAGGGCCACGATGTCGAACATGATCCGGTTCAGCTCAAAGTCCTTGGGCGTGTAGACCTTGGCCACGCCCATTGCGCGCAGGCGCTCGGCGTCATCGTCGGGGATGATGCCCCCCACGACGACGGGGATCGACAGGCCCTCACGTCGGAAGCGTGCCATCAGATCTTCGACAAGCGGCACGTGCGAGCCCGACAGGATCGAGAGCCCGATCACATGGGGTGTCTCGGCCCGGGCGGCCTCCACGATCTCGGCTGGGGTCAGGCGGATGCCCTCATAAGCGATGTCCATCCCGCAATCGCGGGCGCGGGCGGCGATCTGTTCGGCCCCGTTGGAGTGGCCGTCGAGGCCGGGCTTGCCCATCATGAACTTGAGCTTGCGCCCGAGCTGGGAGGAGGCGGTGGCGACGGCGTCGCGGATCTCTTCGAGACCTTCGGTGCGGTTCGATGGGTTGGAGCTGACGCCCGTTGGGCCGCGGTACTGACCGAAGGCCTGACGCACGACATCGCCCCATTCGCCCGTCGTCACCCCAACGCGCGCGGCGCGGATGGAGGCGGGCATGATGTTTGTGCCGTCGCGGGCGGCCGCGCGGAGATCGGCGATGGCGGCGCGCACTTCGCCCTCATCGCGCTCAGCTTTCCAGGCGTTGAGGCGCTCGATCTGATCGGCCTCCACGGCGGGATCGACGACCATGATCGCGTCGTCCCCGGCGGTGAGCGGCGAAGGCTCACCCGCCTGATACTTGTTGACGCCAACGACGGTGGTGTCGCCACCCTCGATGCCTTGGATGCGCTGGGCATTTGCCTCCACGAGGCGCGACTTCATGTATTCGATGGCGTTGACA
>JBCBME010000128.1:0-6814 GCA_039822945.1 Pseudomonadota bacterium | reverse complement strand
GATCGCCATGAACGGTGAGGAAATCGAGATCGAACTGCGCCAGTCCCCGCACTGCCGCTTCCACCGTTGCGCCGATGTCGAAAAGTTTCATGTCGAGGAAGATGCGCTTCCCGTGCTCGCTCTTGAGCTCGTTGGCCAGCGCCAGCCCACCCCCGGTGAGCATCCCGAGCCCGATCTTGTAGAAACTGACGCTGTCCCCCAGCGTCTCTGCCAGCTGGAGCCCCGCAAGCGCGTTGGGAACATCCATGGCCACGATCAATCTGTCATCCATGGCGCTCGCCTATGGGCTGCGCCGACAGTTGGCAAGATGTATGCGGGCGCGCCGCCGGATCAGGCCACGCGGGTCTGATCCTGAAACGGTGTCAGCCCCTTGGCAAAGCGCAGCCGCACCTCACCGCTGCGCACTTCGGGGAGCCGCCTGAGCTCCCGAATGGCCTCACCGATCAAAAGCGCGTCCGGCCTGATCCGCCGCGATGTGCTCGCACGACTTGGGATCGTAAGGGTGCGCGTGCCTGCATCCTGCTGAATCGTAAAGCGCACATCCCCGATGACGTCGTCACCTTGGGCGGAAAAGGCCAAACTGATTACAACGATGTCGATTATGGTCACTCTGCTCCTCCAAAAAACGCGCCCTCACGGCAGCGTATTCAGCGCGAGGTTAATTCCCCGTAAAACCGTGATCTCCGGGCCTGCGATAAATTGGACCGCCCCTTTTTTGTGCGGTATTCCCGACCTCGCGTCTCTGAGTGGGCAGAGTTGAGCTGGGCCGGGTGACTGCAACCGTGCCGCGCACTGGCTGGCCTTTAGGCCGCTCTCTCCCATCCGCAGAACTTGCCAAGGCCAAAGGCAATCCCCACTTAAGATCTGAGGCCTATAAGGCGTGCTGCATCGGCAGGCGCGGGATGGGCGCTTTGAAGAGGAGAGACCGATGAACTTTGAAAAGTTCACCGAGCGCGCCCGTGGGTTCCTGCAGGCCGCGCAAACGATTGCCGCCCGTGAAAGCCACCAGCGGCTCGCCCCCGAACATCTGCTGAAAGCACTGCTGGATGATCCCGAAGGCCTCGCCGCCAATCTCATCGGGCGCTCCGGTGGTGATGCGGCCGCCACCCGAGAGGCGGTGGATCTCGCCGTGTCAAAGCTGCCGACGGTTTCTGGCGACGCCGCGCAGATCTACGTGGATCAGTCCCTGACCAAGGTGCTCGCTGAAGCAGAAACCATCGCCAAGAAAGCGGGCGACAGCTTTGTGCCGGTGGAGCGGATCTTAATGGCCCTCGCCCTCGTGAGATCCGCCGCAAAGACTGCGCTCGAAGAAGGCAAGGTGACCGCCCAGGCCCTGGGCAGTGCCATCAACGACCTGCGCAAGGGCCGCACCGCTGACAGCGCCTCCGCCGAAGACAGCTACGAGGCGCTCGAGAAATACGCTACCGATCTCACTGCCCGCGCCCGCGAGGGCAAGATCGACCCCATCATTGGCCGCGACGAGGAAATCCGCCGCGCCATGCAAGTGCTCAGCCGCCGCACCAAGAACAACCCCGTCCTCATTGGCGAGCCCGGCGTCGGTAAAACGGCCATCGCCGAGGGCCTCGCGCTGCGGATCGTCAATGGCGATGTGCCAGAGTCCCTGCGCAATAAACGGCTTCTGGCGCTCGACATGGGCGCGCTCATTGCAGGCGCGAAGTATCGCGGCGAGTTCGAAGAGCGGCTCAAGGCCGTCCTGAACGAGGTCACCACCGCCGCGGGCGAGATCATCCTCTTCATCGATGAGATGCACACGCTCGTGGGCGCGGGAAAATCCGAGGGCGCAATGGACGCCTCGAACCTCCTCAAGCCAGCGCTCGCCCGCGGGGAGCTCCACTGCGTCGGCGCCACCACGCTCGATGAATACCGCAAGCACGTGGAAAAGGACGCAGCCCTCGCGCGGCGCTTCCAGCCGCTCCTCGTGGCCGAGCCCACCGTGCCGGACACGATCTCGATCCTGCGGGGCATCAAGGAAAAGTATGAGCTCCACCACGGGGTGCGCATCGCCGATAGCGCGCTCGTGTCCGCGGCCACGCTCAGCCATCGCTACATCACCGACCGCTTCCTGCCCGACAAGGCGATCGACCTGATGGACGAGGCCGCCTCCCGGCTGCGGATGCAGGTGGATTCCAAACCCGAAGAGCTCGACGCCCTCGACCGCCAGATCCTCCAGCTCCAGATCGAGGCAGAGGCTCTGAAGAAAGAGGACGATGATGCGTCCAAGGACCGTTTGTCGACGTTGGAGAAAGAGCTTGCCGATCTGCAGGATCAGTCCGCGCAACTCACCGCCAAATGGCAGGCCGAGCGGGACAAGATGGCCTCCGCCCAGCAGGTGAAAGAAGAGCTCGACCGCGCGCGCGCCGATCTTGACCGGGCCAAGCGCGAAGGGGACCTCGCCCTCGCGGGCGAGCTCAGCTACGGCATCATCCCCGATCTTGAGAAAAAGCTCGGGGAGGCAGAGGACGCCGAGGATGTCATGGTCGAAGAGGCCGTGCGCCCTGAACAGATCGCACAAGTCGTGGAGCGTTGGACGGGCATCCCCACCTCCAAGATGCTCGAGGGTGACCGCGAGAAACTCCTGCGGATGGAGGAGGCGCTCCATGGGCGCGTCATCGGGCAGGCGCAGGCCGTGCGCGCCGTCTCGAATGCCGTGCGCCGGGCGCGCGCGGGCCTCAATGACGAAAACCGCCCGCTTGGCTCCTTCCTGTTTCTCGGGCCCACCGGCGTCGGTAAGACCGAGCTGACAAAGGCCGTGGCCGAATTCCTATTTGACGACGACAGCGCAATGGTGCGCATCGACATGTCCGAGTTCATGGAAAAGCACGCGGTGGCCCGCCTGATCGGCGCGCCCCCGGGCTATGTGGGCTATGACGAGGGCGGTGTGTTGACGGAGGCCGTGCGCCGCAAACCCTACCAGGTCGTGCTGTTTGACGAGGTGGAAAAGGCCCACCCGGACGTCTTCAACGTGCTCCTTCAGGTGCTCGACGACGGTGTGCTCACCGATGGTCAGGGCCGCACGGTGGATTTCAAGCAAACGCTCATTGTGCTCACCTCCAACCTTGGGGCACAGGCGCTTTCCCAGCTGCCTGAAGGCGGTGACGCGGCGCAGGCAAGGCGGGACGTCATGGATGCCGTACGCGCGCATTTCCGGCCTGAGTTCCTCAACCGGCTCGACGAGACGATCATCTTCGACCGACTCGCCCGGGAGGACATGGACGGGATCGTCACCATCCAGCTTGCCCGGCTCGAAGCGCGCCTCAAGGCCCGCAAGATAACGCTCGAGCTCGATGAAGGCGCGCGGACATGGCTCGCCGACCACGGCTACGACCCGGTCTTTGGCGCGCGGCCATTGAAGCGCGTCATACAGCGGTCGCTGCAGGATCAGCTCGCCGAGATGATCCTTGCGGGGGACGTGAAGGACGGCGAGACGATCAACGTCTCGGCGGGCAGCGACGGCCTCATCGTGGGCGATCGCCTCAGCACTTCGGAGCGCCCGCGCCCGGATGACGCTGTCATCCACTAGCCCGAGCACAGGAGTGGGGGGCCAGCCCCCCACACCCCCCGAAGTATTTCACCACAGAAGAAAGAGGGGCCATTCGCGCACTCCCCTTTTCTTCTGTCTCCAAATACTTCCGCCGGAGGCTCCCGGCTTTACCGCATACGCAGGGAGGGGAGGCCGATCCCGGTACTCTCAAAACCACCGTCGACGGCCAGCGTTTGGCCCGTGATGTAGCTCGCACGATCCGAGCACAAAAAGACGATGGCGTTAGCGAGCTCTTCTTCGGACCCGTAGCGGTTGAGAGGGATCGCATCGTGGTAGGCATCGATGATGTCTTGCGTATGAACGGCCATGGCTAGCTTGGTGCGCACCGGGCCCGGCGCCACCGCATTGGCGCGAATGCCGAATTCTCCAAGCTCGGCCGCTTGTTGTTCGGTGAGCGCGATCACGGCGGCTTTTGATGTCCCGTAGGCCACCCGCAGCGTTGAGGCGCGAAGCCCGGAAATCGAGGCGATGTTGACGATGGCGCCGCGTGTCTCCTTGAGCGCGGGCACCGCCGCCTGGCTCACCAGAAAGGTTCCATCGAGGTTCACACTCATCACGCGGCGCCAGCGCTCGAAGTCGGTGTCCGCCATCGGGCCGAAATCCGCGATGCCCGCATTGTTCACGAGCGCGTCGAGCCGTCCAAAGCGATCAAGCGTCCTGCGGACCATTTGCGGGGCATCTTGCGGGTTCGAGATATCGAGGGGCAACGCCAGCGTGCCTGCCGGTGCCGCACGGGTGAGTTCAGCGGCGTCCCAGTCCACGAGGGAGACATTCCATCCCTCTTCGATAAAGAGCCGCGCTGTGGCCAGCCCGATCCCTCTAGCCCCCCCGGTGACGAGTGCTGTCTTTTGCGCGCTCATCATGCGGCCCCCACCCAAGCTTGGGCTTCGGCGGCCTTCGCCTTGAGCCAAAGGACGTCAAAGCCCGCGATCACGCGGTAGCCGCGGGCGAAATAGGCCTCTGCCTGGGGCGCGCTCAGCGCCGCGTTGCCGAGGGGGATGCCAGCGGCCTGAGCGGCGGCCTCCACTTTTGAGAGCGCGGCCAGAAAGTCTGGATGATCGAATTGCCCGGTAATGCCGAGAACGGTTGAGAGATCGAACTGCGCCGGAACGAGGAGGTCGATCCCGGGGACAGCGCAGATCTCCTCGATGTGTTCGACGGCCTCGCGGGTCTCCACCAGAAGACAGCAGGTGAGCGTACCGTCCACCGCTGCGCGATATCCCAAAAGATCTGTGCCTGCCGCGGAATGCGCGATGAAAGGGCCAAAGCCCCGTGTGCCGCGCGGTGGGTAGTGAAGCGAGGCCACGGCCTTTTCCGCGTCCGCCGCATCGCGGATCAGGGGAAAGACAATGCCCTCGGCGCCGAGATCGAGCACGCGCTTGACGTCCGCGGGGTCATTGCGGGCCACGCGCACGAGCGGGGCGCAGGGCGTGTGGGCCACCGCCGCGATCATCGCGTGGGCCGAGGCATAATCCACCGCCCCGTGTTCGAGATCGATGATCACCGCGTCGGCCCCGGCGGCGGCGAGCGCTTGGGTCACGGTGGCCGACGGGATCGTGCAGATATGCGCCGTCAGCCGCGCGTCGCTCTCGGCGAGCCGTGTCTTGAAATGTGCCATTCCTATCCTCCCGATCCCCGTGGGAAGTATTGATGCAGGGCACGCGCGGCGCGGTCAAACTCTCCCCGCAAAAGAAAAAGGCCCCGCGCAGGGCGGGGCCTTTCAGAATGGGTCTGACCCGGACTTAGGATTCCGGCGGCAGGATCACGGAATCGATCACGTGGATGATGCCGTTCGATGCTTCGATGTCAGCCGCCACGACGGAGGCCTTGTTCACCATCACGCCGTTGTCGAGATCGATCATGATCTCGGCGCCGTTGACGGTTGCGGCCATCATGTCGTCGCTGAGGTCGGTCGACATGACCTTACCTGGCACAACGTGGTAGGTGAGGATGCTGACGAGCTGGTCCTTGTTCTCGGGGAGAAGCAGGCTCTCAACGGTGCCCTCGGGCAGTGCGGCAAACGCCTCGTCGGTCGGTGCAAACACGGTGAAAGGGCCATCGCCCTTGAGCGTGTCGACGAGACCAGCTGCGGTGGCAGCTGCAAGCAGGGTCTCAAAGGAGCCAGCCTCGGCAGCCGTGTCGACGATATCCTTGGAGGACATCGCGAACGCAGAGGTGGCGAGGGCGGCAGTTGCCGTAAGTGCAAAAAGGGTCTTGCGGATCATATCCATATCTCCTTGACGTCGGCCGGGGTGGCCAATCGATGCCCGGGACATGGGCGTGCCCGGAGGCATTTCCACACGCAAAAGATCGCCAATGGCAGGAGCTCGCGGATTGACGACAGACCGCCTGCGCCTAAGCCCGCCTTTCCAGCTGTTTCCACTCACAACAGTGTGAAAAGATGTATGAATTTTCGTGAGCGCGCGGCACCGCCATTGAGTACACAGAATAAAGTCGCAGCCCCACGCGCCTTTCACCGCGCCTGCCCCCGACCTGCGCCGTGTTACAGCCGTGCACGTCCCCGTCAGGGGAGTTGCTTTGGTGCCGGTATTGCCCTTCTTTATGCACGACAACGACGCATCGAACGGAGACCACCATGGCGCATCGCTGGACAAATGACCTGACCTGGAAAGACGTCACGCCCGAGGCGGGGTGGCTCAACCGCCGTCAGATCATCGCTGGGGCCATGGGCCTCGGGGCCGCGTCTATCGCCGGTCCGCTCGCGGCACAGGTCAATCAGGAGCTCGAGCCCAACACCTGGGAAGAGATCACGACCTACAACAACTTCTATGAATTCGGCACCGGCAAAGACGATCCCGCGCGCAATGCCGGGCAACTCACGACCGAGCCGTGGTCGATCACCGTGGACGGTCTTGTCGAGAACCCGGGTGAGTACAGCCTCGCCGATCTCATCGGCGGCCTCGACGTCGAGGAGCGCATCTACCGTTTCCGCTGCGTGGAGGCGTGGTCGATGGTGATCCCGTGGAACGGGATTGAGCTGAAAGACATCCTCGACCGCGTGGGCGTGTTGCCCGAGGCCAAGTATGTCGCCTTTGAAACCCTCGTGCGCCCCTCCGAGATGCCTGGCGTGCGCACCGCTGTCCTCGATTGGCCCTACCGCGAGGGCCTGCGCATGGATGAGGCGATGCACCCGCTCACTATTATGGCGACGGGAATCTACGGTCGCACGATCCCCAATCAGAACGGCGCGCCGATCCGGCTCGTGGTGCCGTGGAAATACGGCTTCAAATC
>JBCBME010000127.1:0-6829 GCA_039822945.1 Pseudomonadota bacterium | reverse complement strand
GGTTGACCTATTCCTTCGCGCCCCATCACCCCGCGGCGGTCGTGGCAAAGATCCTGACGACGCCCGCCCTGCGGGCGGAGTGGGAGGCGGAGCTGGCCGAGATGCAGAACCGGGTGAACGCGCTGCGCGAGGCCGTGCACCGCTTCGCGCAGGAGCAGATCAAGCCGCGCGCCGCGGAGATCGACAAATCAAACGCCTTCCCGCCGGAGCTGTGGAAAGAGCTTGGCGATATGGGCCTCCACGGCCTCACCGTGCCGGAGGACGACGGCGGGGCGGGCATGGGCTATCTCGCCCACACCGTGGCCATCGAAGAGGTGGCGCGCGCCTCTGCGTCTGTCTCGCTGAGCTACGGCGCGCATTCGAACCTCTGCCTCAACCAGATCAACCTGAACGGCACTGCCGAGCAAAAGGCGAAATACCTCCCCGGTCTCATCAGCGGGGAGCATGTCGGCGCGCTCGCCATGTCGGAGGCGGGATCGGGCTCCGATGTCGTTTCCATGAAACTTCACGCCGAAAAGCGGAATGATCATTACCGCCTGAATGGCACGAAGTACTGGATCACCAACGGGCCCGACGCCGACACGCTCGTCGTCTATGCCAAGACCGATCCCGAGGGTGGCTCAAAAGGCATCACCGCCTTCCTGATTGAGAAAGTGATGACCGGGTTTTCCACCTCAAACCACTTCGACAAGCTGGGGATGCGGGGCTCGAACACCGCCGAGCTCATCTTTGAAGACGTCCAGGTGCCCTTCGAGAATGTGCTGGGTGAGGAGGGGCGCGGCGTGCAGGTCCTCATGTCGGGCCTCGATTACGAGCGCGTCGTGCTCGCTGGCATCGGCCTTGGCATCATGGCCGCCTGCCTCGACGAGATCATGCCCTACATGGCCGAGCGCCGTCAGTTCGGGAAGCCCATCGGGTCCTTCCAGCTGATGCAGGCCAAGATCGCGGATATGTACACCGCCATGAACTCCGCCCGCGCTTACGTCTACGAGGTGGCCAAGGCCTGCGACCGGGGGGAGGTTACCCGCCAAGACGCCGCCGCCTGCTGCCTCTATGCCTCCGAGGCCGCCATGACCCAGGCGCATCAGGCCGTGCAGGCCATGGGCGGGGCAGGCTTCATGAACGACACCCCCGTCTCCCGCCTCTTCCGCGACGCAAAACTGATGGAAATCGGCGCGGGCACGTCAGAGATCCGCCGCATGCTCGTGGGCCGCGAGCTCGTCGGGGCCATGGCGTGAGAGCCGCGCTGGCCCTCCTGCTGTTCTGCGTGGCTGGCAGTGCCCAGGCGGGCGTGGCCGCTTACGCGCAGTGCACCGGGCCAGATTATGAGGCGCGCCTCGCCGCCAAATTCGCGGAACGCTTCCCCACCACCACCTGTGACGGGGCATGCGACCCCTGGCTCATGAAATCGGTGGAGGGTCTCGTGCAGGCCCAGTGCCGCAGCGAGGCCCTCGCCGACTGTCAGAGCCGCAAATGCGCCATGGGCCTGACAGAGGCCTGGACGGCCGAGGCCGACGCACTCACCGCCGCCAATAGGGCAGGGGTCGCCGCGCTCGATCTTTCCACACTGCCGCCCCTGAAACGCGCCCGCCTCTCCAATGAGGATGCCTGGCGCACCGCCCGCACCCGCTGCGTGGGGGAGGAGGCCTTTTGCGACGCCGCAGGCACCGCACACCGGCTGGGCGACATGCAGCGCATCGCCGCTCAGCTGGAGGGGCTCCGGTGATCCCCCGATGGCTCTACTTCGCGCCGCTCCTCATTCTGGCGCTCATCGTCGGCTATACCGGCCTCAAGCTCCGCATTGAGCGCGACGCCGTCACCGAACAGGCCGTCATCGAATACTACGCCAAGCGCTACCTCGAGGATCATGCCGAACTCATCGGCCCGGAGGCCGCAATCACCGATTGCGTGGGCGTCCCGGGCGAACAGGGCCGCATCTGGGTGGAGGTGCGCTGCACCCCGCCGGGGGGAGAGGCCGCGTTCCTCTACGGCGCAAACCGGGGCGGTGGCCTCGAATACGCCGCCCGCGCAGCAGAGGTGCCCGAGGTATGAAGCATCTGGCTCTGATCCCACTCATCGCGCTTGCCACACCGGGTGCGGCCCAAGAGCTCGTCTTCGATCCCGGGGCCACGGCCAGCTGCGTCGCCGCGCAGGAGACCGATCACGCAGCGCTCCTCTGCGTGGGGCGCTCGGCCACCGCCTGCATGGACCTCACCGAGGGCGGCACCACGACCGTGGGCATGGGCGGCTGCCTCGACCGCGAACGCGCCTATTGGGATACCGAGCTCAACGCCGCCTATCAGGACGCGCTGGCGGACGCGCAACGGATTGACGCCGAGGCCGCCGAATACGGCTTCCGCGCACCGCCCATGGAGGAGGCCTTGCGCGCCATGCAACGCGCCTGGATCAGCTACCGTGATGAGCTCTGCACCTTTGAGCGCAGCAAATGGGGCGGTGGCACGGGCGGTGGCCCGGCAACGGCGGGCTGCCTCATGCAGGAAACCGCGCGCCAGACGCTGATCCTACGCCGCGGCACGGGGCTCGAATGAGCCGCGCGGCCCATGAGGCGGCGCTGGCCCAGGTCGCGCAGGCAGCAGCCGCCGCCGCAGCGGGCGGGGGCGAACGCTCCCGCGCGCGCCATGTGGGCCGTGGAAAGATGCTCCCCCGCGAACGCATCGCAGGCGTCCTTGACCCGGGCTCAAGCTTTCTCGAGGTCGGCGCCCTCGCAGCCCACGGGATGTATGGCGGGGTCGCCCCCGGCGCGGGCATCATCGCAGGCGTGGGGCAAGTCCACGGGCGGCTCTGCATGGTCATGGCCAACGACGCCACCGTCAAAGGCGGCACCTACTACCCGATGACGGTCAAAAAGCACCTCCGCGCGCAGGAGATCGCGGAGGAGAACCGGCTCCCTTGCATCTACCTCGTCGATAGCGGCGGCGCGAACCTCCCGAACCAGGATGAGGTTTTTCCGGACCGCGATCACTTCGGCCGCATCTTCTACAATCAGGCGCGCATGTCTGCCGCGGGCATCCCGCAGATCGCGGCCGTGCTCGGCTCCTGCACCGCCGGTGGGGCCTACGTGCCCGCCATGGCCGACGTCGCCATCATCGTGAAGGAGCAGGGGACGATCTTCCTCGCCGGGCCGCCCCTTGTGAAGGCCGCGACGGGCGAAGTGGTGAGCGCAGAGGATCTCGGTGGCGGCGATGTCCACACGCGCCTCTCTGGCGTGGCCGACACCCTCGCCGAAGACGACGCCCATGCCCTCGCCCTCGTCCGGCAGGCGGTGGCGAGCCTCGGCAACCACGATGTACAAAACGTCCCCGCGGCCCCTGATGTTTGTACAAAACCGGGCAAAACCATGGATGACCTCTTTGATGTCATCCCCGCAGACCTGCGCACGCCCTACGACATCCGCGAGGTGATCTGGCGCATAGTGGACGGCTCCCACTTCGATGAGTTCAAGGCCCGCTTTGGCGAGACACTGGTGACGGGCTTTGCCGAGATCGAGGGGATGGCCTGCGGGATCATCGCCAACAACGGCGTGCTCTTCTCAGAAGCCGCGCAAAAGGGCGCCCATTTCGTGGAGCTTTGCTCGCAGCGCCGTATCCCGCTGATTTTCCTGCAGAATATCACGGGCTTCATGGTGGGCAAGAAATACGAAAACGAGGGCATCGCGCGCCACGGCGCCAAGATGGTGACCGCAGTCGCCTGCACCTCGGTGCCCAAGATCACGCTTATCGTGGGCGGCTCGTTCGGGGCGGGCAATTACGGGATGGCGGGCCGCGCCTACCAGCCACGCTTCCTCTGGACATGGCCCACCTCCCGCACCGCCGTCATGGGCGGGCCGCAAGCCGCAGGCGTGCTCGCCACCGTCAAGCGCGAAGCCATTGAAAGATTAGGGGAATCCTGGTCCACCGAGGAAGAAGCCGCCTTCAAGCAGCCCACCATCGACATGTTCGAGGAGCAGTCTCACCCGCTCTATTCCTCCGCCCGGCTCTGGGACGATGGCGTCATCGATCCGCGGAAATCACGTGAGGTGCTGGCCCTGTCGCTCCGCGCTTCCCTCAACGCCCCGATCGAGGAGACACGCTTCGGCGTGTTCCGCATGTGATTGATATCCCTGCCAAATACGCCGGTGCCGAGACCTTCACATTCGGTGACAGCGAGTGGCTCTGCGAGGCGCTTCTGGCCCTCGTGATCGCTGGCAAGAAGACCGCGACCTGCGGCGCGCTCCGCGATTTCGAGGCGGAGGGCGAGGCGCTCCCCGTGCCAGGGCGGCGCGATATCGCGCTTCACTGGTTCGGTCGCCCCGCTCTGGTGATCGAAACGGTGCAGGTGGAAACCAAGACTTTTCAAGAGGTTGACGCGAATTTCGCGCTGGCCGAAGGCGAAAACGAGACGTTCGAAGGCTGGCAGCGCGACCACCGCGCCTACTTTGAACGCAACGGCGGCTGGTCGCCGGACATGATGCTCGTCTGCGAGCGCTTCAAGCTCATCGAGGTCCTGGGATGAAGAAGAACACTGTCCTCACAGAGCCCGACGCGCTCGGCCGCCACTGGGTCTATGTCACCCCGGCGGAGGCCTTTGCCCATCCCAAGGGGCGCCCGGGCCTCGGCGAATACGCTATGGCGCTTTGGTTTGCGGGCATCGGGGCGTTCGAGGCCGCCATCAACATCAATTTCGGCACGTTTGGGATCGTTCCCGCCGTTTTCACCGGTCTTCTGCTCTTGAGCGCGGTGGGGCTGATCTTCCGCGCGCCGTGGTCCTATGTGCTCTCGATCCTGCTCGCGGTGCGGGAAATGTTCGGCTTCATCCAGCTGATCGGCGGCGGGGCGTTCGAGGTGCCCCCGGCGCTCGCGGCCTACGGCGTCGTCAACGCCATCATCGGTGCGGGCATCATCTTCTACCTGATCGAGGGGGACCGGCCGAACTTCATCTACCGCCACAGGTATCGCTCCTACAGGGCCGAGGCGCAGGAGCGGGAGAGGTGATCAAGACGCTCCTCATCGCCAACCGCGGCGAGATCGCGGTGCGCATCGCGCGGACAGCCCGGCAGATGGGCGTGCGGGCAGTGGCGATCTATTCGGACGTGGATACAGGCGCGGCCCATGTGGCGGCCTGCGATGACGCCGTTGCGCTCGGCGGGCAGACCCCGGCTGAGAGCTATCTGCGGCAGGACGCGGTGCTCGACGCCGCGCGCGCGACGGGCGCAGATGCGATCCATCCGGGCTACGGCTTTCTCTCGGAAAACCCTGATTTCGTTGAGAAAGTCGAGGCAGCAGGCCTGACCTTCGTTGGCCCCTCGGCGCAGGCCATCCGCGCCATGGGCCTCAAGGATGCCGCCAAAAAGCTCATGGAAGAGGCGGGCGTGCCCGTGGTGCCGGGCTACCATGGCAGCGATCAGAGCGACGCCGTCTTGCGCGCCGCGGCAGAAAAGATCGGCTACCCAGTACTTATCAAGGCCGTAGCGGGTGGCGGCGGCAAAGGCATGCGCCTCGTGGAGGGATCCTCCGAGTTCGACGCCGCTCTCGCCTCGGCCCGGGCGGAGGCGCAGGGCGCCTTTGGCAATGCTGACGTCCTTATTGAGAAATACGTATCCACACCCCGCCACATCGAGGTGCAGGTCTTCGGCGACGGTACCCGGGCCGTGTACCTCTATGAGCGGGATTGCTCGCTCCAGCGCCGACACCAGAAGGTGATCGAAGAAGCGCCCGCGCCGGGCATGACCGATGAGATGCGCGCCGCCATGGGTCAGGCTGCCGTGCGCGCGGCGGAGGCGATTGGCTATGCCGGGGCAGGGACGGTCGAGTTCATCGTCGATGCCTCAGACGGCCTACGCCCCGACCGCTTTTATTTCATGGAGATGAACACCCGCCTGCAGGTGGAGCACCCGGTAACGGAGGCCGTCACCGGCGTTGACCTCGTGGAGTGGCAGTTGCGCGTCGCCTCGGGCGAGCCCCTCCCGATGACGCAAGAGGAGATCCCCCTGTGCGGTCACGCCTTCGAGGCGCGGCTTTACGCGGAGGATGCCGCTGCGGGATTTCTCCCTGCGACGGGCCGGCTTACGCGGTTGCGGTTTTCGGCAGAGGCGCGCGCCGACAGTGGCGTGCGCGAGGGGGACACGATCAGCCCCTTTTACGATCCCATGATCGCCAAGCTCATAACCCACGCCGAGACCCGGGAGGCCGCGCTGGCCAAGCTCGACCGCGCGCTCTCAGGGACTGATGTTGCGGGTCTTGTGACCAATCTGGGCTTTCTGCGCCGTCTTGCCCGCGTTCCGGCCTTCGCGGCGGGCGAGGTTGATACCGGCCTCATCGCGCGAGAGGGCGCTACCCTCACGGACAACCCGACGCCCTGCGCCAAGACGCAGGCGCTCGCAGCCATTGGCGCGATGGGCCTCCACGAAGCGCGGCCTTACCTGAGTGGCTTCACCCTTTGGGAGCCGCTCACGCAATTTGCGCGCCTGAGCTTTGGTGGAGAACCTATTGAACTTCCGGTCAAAACAGATGGGGCCGGTTTCGACGTGGGCGGGGTTCGAGTGACGCAGCAGGAGGGCCGCTGGTGGATCGATGGCCGCCCGACAGCTGCGCGCATCCATCGCGATCCCGGTCAGGTCACGGTCTTTTTCGGCGCGCCTTATGTCTTTGACATCCCCGACCCGCTGGCGGCGGGCAACGCTGGAGCGGGCGCTGATGTGATCGAGGCGCCAATGCCCGGCCTTTTGCGCGACGTCATGGCCGCGCCGGGCCAGGCGGTGAAGGAGGGCGATCCGCTCGCTGTGTTCGAGGCCATGAAGATGGAGCACACGCTGCGCGCGCCCCGCGACGGG
>JBCBME010000126.1:0-6871 GCA_039822945.1 Pseudomonadota bacterium | reverse complement strand
GTCAATCCGGCGGTCGCAAAGGTGGCCTGCGCGCCTTCGTTCTTTTCCCAAGTATCGAGGAAGATGTCAGCGCAGCCTTCTGCGACGGCGTAGGCTTCAGCCTCGCGAAGAAGCGCGCGTGCATGACCCCGGCGCCGTGCTCGGGAGTCCGTCGCGATGTGCTCGACCATCAAACGGCGGCGCGCGCGGTGAAATAGGCCATCAGCCCGGTTCAGCAGGCGCGCGAAGAGATAGGCCGCGACCTGTCCATCGGCATCGATGACCCAGATACGGACCTGATCATTGGCAAGCTGGGCCCGGAAGAAATCCGCGAGTTCAGCAAACGGTGGATCGGGCTGGAAAACCTCCGGGTAGTTTTCCGAATGCCAAGCCTGAACCTCAGCGCAAAGGCGGGCCAAGCTATCGACATCGGTGGGCTCGGCCACGCGTGGCTCAGTCTTCATCGAAGGGGTCCCACTCGTCCTCCACCTCTTGCAAGGCTTCGCCTTGGGCCTCGGCCGCAATGGCCTCGGGCGTGCGGATTTCGATGATCTTGGCACTCGGAAAGGCGTCGAAGACGGCTTTGACCATTGGGTGGGCGCTCGCCTCTGCCTCAAGGCGCGCTTGGTCCGCGTCGCGGAGTTCGGCGATTGTGGGCCCACCGCCATCAGCCTCCACGGCAATTGCCCACCTGTTGCCGGTCCAAGCTTGCAGGCGTTCCCCCAGACGTTGGGCAAGATTGGCTGGTGCCGCAGGTGAGGGCGCAAAGGTGATGCGACCGGGGGCGTAGGAGATGAGCCGGACCCCTGTCTCCACTTCCACGAGCAACTTTACGTCGCGATGGGTCCGGATCAGCTCCACGACGTCTTCGAAGCGCGCGTAGCGCTCCAGGCCAGGCGTGGGCGCGGCGGCAGGGGCAGCGGCCTGACCGCCGCCGCTAACAACTGTCCGTGCCGTCGCTACGGGCGCCGAGCGTCCCTGGCCGGTCCCAGCGGGGCCCGCTCCCGCTCCCGGCAGGGGCGGCGGTGGCGTCGTATCTTTGAGCTTGCGCACTAGGTCGTCGGGGCTGGGGAGCTCGGCCACATGGGTCAGGCGAATGATCGCCATCTCTGCAGCCATCATGGCGTTTGGGCTTTTGGCGACTTCGTCGAGCGCCGTGAGCAGCATCTGCCACTGCCGCGTGAGCGCGCGCATCGGCAGCCCCTCTGCCATGGCTTGTCCTCGACCACGCTCATCGGGGCTGATGGTGGGATCCTCAGCGGCATCCGGCGTGATTTTCACCACCGAAATCCAGTGCGTCAGCTCCGCAAGATCGCGAAGAACGGCCATAGGGTCGGCGCCATCGGCATATTGCGCGGATAGCTCCGTCAGGGCGGCCGCCGCGTCGCCCCGCATGATCATGTCAAAGAGATCCATTACCCGGCCGCGGTCAGCGAGCCCCAGCATGGCGCGCACCTGATCCGCTGTCGTCTCCCCAGCGCCGTGTGATATCGCCTGATCAAGGAGCGAGGTGGCATCCCGGGCCGAGCCCTCTGCGGCCCGTGTGATGAGCGCAAGCGCATCCTCGGCAATCTCTGCGCCTTCCGCTGCGGCGATCTTTTGCATCAGCGCGATCATCACTTCCGGCTCGATGCGACGCAGGTCAAATCGCTGGCACCGTGAAAGCACCGTCACCGGGACCTTCCGGATCTCGGTCGTCGCAAAGATGAACTTCACATGGGCGGGCGGCTCCTCCAGCGTTTTCAGGAGCGCGTTGAACGCGCCCGTCGAGAGCATGTGCACCTCGTCGATGATATAGACTTTGTAGCGGGCCGAGGCCGCGCGATAGTGCACGCTGTCGATGATTTCGCGGATGTTGGCGACGCCGGTATTGGAGGCTGCATCCATCTCAAGGACGTCGACATGACGACCTTCCATGATCGCCGTGCAATGCTCGCACACGCCACAGGGCTCCGTTGTGGGCCCACCTTGCCCGTCTGCGCCGATGCAGTTCATGCCCTTGGCAATGATGCGCGCGGTCGTGGTTTTACCGGTGCCGCGGATACCCGTCATGATGAACGCCTGCGCGATACGGTCGGCCTCGAAGGCGTTCTTGAGCGTCCGCACCATCGCATCCTGACCGACGAGATCGGCGAAGGTCTCGGGGCGGTATTTCCGTGCGAGCACCTGATAGGCTTGTTCGGTCATGGATGTCCCTTTGGCAGCCCGCCTAACCTAGGCCGTTGTCCAATGGCCAGCAATCCGCTATCCTACCTGCGTGCCTCTGGGAGGCCGCCTTTCCGTGGAAAGCCGCATCGGCAGCCTGACATATCAAGAGCCATCTCGGTTGGACTCTGGCCCTCTTCGCGAACGGAACACGAGGGCAGTATGCGGAGGACACCCGATGAGAGACCTCGAAAGCCTCAAACGCGAGGCAAAAGCCCTTCACAAGGCCTATGACGCCGGGGACAGGCAAGCGCAGCTACAAGTGGCGCAGTTCCTGCGCGACAAGCGCGACCTGAAGCACGCGGATTTTTTGCACGTCATCGCCCGCGGCCGCGGCTTTGAAAGCTGGGCCAAACTCAAGGTTGCCAGCGAGGCCCAAGGGCTGGGCCGGGCCGAAGCACAAGAGCGGCTGAAAGCAGCGCTCTTTCATGGTCAAAAGATCTGGGTGGATCGGCTGCTCACCCAGTTTCCGGATCTGGCGGAGGGCCGCATTGACCTTGCCTGTGCGCTTTATGATATCGCAGCGGTTAGGAGCATGTTGGAGAAAGATCCAGAAGCGGCCACGCGGCCGGTAGGACCCCGGCCACCGCTCTTGCACGTCACTTTCTCGCACTATCACCGTTGGGCGCCGGACAAAGCTGCCGACGCGCTCGCCGTGGCAAACTTCCTCTTGGCCCACGGCGCGGACGTGAACGCTGGCTTTGCCGCTGAACCGGATACGGACCACCAGCTTTCAGCGCTTTATGGCGCGCTTGGGCACAGTATTCATCTCGATCTGGCGGAGTGGCTTCTCGAGCATGGCGCGACGCCAAATGACAACGAGTGTCTCTATCACGCATGCGAGCAGCGCGACCTGCGTGCTTTGCGGATGGTTCTAGCGCACGGCGCTGAGGCGCAGGGGACGAATGCGCTCTACCGCGCGATGGACTTTGACAATGTCGCCGCGGTCGAAATGCTTCTCGACGCGGGCGCGGACCCCAATGAGGGGATTGTGGCGCATCCCTCTGGGCCTGCTGTCGTGGGGCTTTCGGCCCTTCACCACGCGGCCCAGCGCATGTGTGGTCGTCAGATGTTCGAGCTGCTCCTTGCGCGGGGTGCGCGCATGGACGTGATGCGAGATGGGCTCAGCGCCTATGCGGTCGCTCAGATCTACGGCAATCGGGCGGGGGCTGACGCCTTGGCAGAAGCTGGCGCGCCCACGGATATGCCGGAAAGCGTTTCGGCGCTCGTCACCGGGCATGGGCCGCTCGACCCGGCAAAGCTGCCAAACACACTTCGACCTCTTGCCACAGAGCTTGCCATGCTCGAGGGCGCGCTTCCGCGGGTGAAAGAGCTCGTCGCAGCTGGGCTGGAATGGGACAGACCCGACCATACGGGGCTGACCCCCGTCCAAGCCGCCGGCTGGCAGGGCGACCCGGAGATGATGGGATACTTCCTCTCGCTCAAACCGGATCTCAGCCACATCAACGGCTATGGCGGCACGCTCTTGTCGACGATCATCCATGGCTCTGAGAACGCCTTGAACGATCGGCCCCGCGATCACATCGCTTGCCTCGAACTTGCGTTGCGTGAGGGGGTGGCGTTGCCGAAGCCTGCGATCAGGACGGCGGGACGCGAGGATGTGGTGGCGTTTCTAGAGGCATGGGGCGAGGCCTATCCCGGGCAGGTCGTCGAGCACGGGATCGCCTAAGCGCTACTTGGCGGGCTGAAGCATCCGGCCGAGATTTCGGCCCGCCACGACGTGGACATGAAGATGCGGCACTTCCTGGATCGCATCTTCACCTGCATTCGACAGGAGGCGGTAGCCAGCACCCTCTGATCCGGGCTCAACGCCAAGCGCTTCGGTGACCGCACGGATCGTGCGCGTGAAGTCCACGATCTCCACCTCGGAGGCCTCGGCGGCGAAATGGTCAAAGTTCACGTAGGCGCCCTTCGGGATGATGAGAACGTGCTCAGGTGCCTGCGGATAGATGTCGCGAAAGGCCAAGCAATGCTCCGTCTCCAGCACCGTCTGATTGGGGATCTCGCCACGCAGGATCTTGGCGAAGATGTTTTCGGGGTCATAGGCGTAAGGCATGGGCACGATCTCCTTCGCTGGCACTCTTTCGCAGGTCCTGCCGCGCGACAACCGCTTTCACCCCAGCAATCGCACGCGAGTGCTGAGCCACGACGCCACTCCGCTCACCCAAATCTTCGAGATGTTCGATTGGCCAAACCAAAGAGACGCAAAGAGCCGTCAATCGACGAAGAGGTAGTCAGTGCTCGCCACCTTATGGGCCTGCTCGGGACCAAGGCCAAGGAACGCACCGAGCGGAACGGACATGTTCTCGATGCTCTCGCCCTCACTAATGCGGAAGTAGTTTTCAAACCCCGCATCGCGCAGTCGCTCATGTTCGAACGTCACGTCTCCACGGATCGTCGGCAAGAGGCGCTGGATGGTCTCTTCGGGGGTTCGTTCCCCTGCAAGACCGACACGGGCCGCGTGTCCGAGGAGATATTCGTCAGTGAAGACACAGGCGATTTCGAGGATTTTGGTGTTGGACCGGTCATCCTCGAAATCCATCATCAGATCAAAGCTCGACGGATCCAAGCAGATGAGCAGGCGGTCGGTCTCGTAGTAGTCAAAGAGCATGCGCATCAGGGCCCGGCGATGGCGCGTGCGCTTTTCAAGCGTGGTTTGAATGCCGCCGAGATCCGGCAACCGCGTGTCTTCCTCGTGGAAGAGGTATTCGATCACCGGCAGGTTCGTCTCCTGCTTGATGCGCGCGATCAGCCGCTTTGCGACGTGCCACTTCTTGCACACAACGATCAGGAGTTCCCTGTCCCGGCCAAGGCTGGCTTCGCGCTCCCAGAAACGGGGCGCGAAACGGCGGCCCTCGCGGCCGCGGCCTGTCAGAAACTTAAAGAGGCTCTGACCCTCGTTTGAGATATCAAATCGAACACCCTTTTCGGCGTAAAGCCGACCCAACCGCGTCTTGAGCGTCTTGGCCTCTGGGCTAATCTTGCGCGCGAAGAGGAAGTCCTGGCTGAGAAGCAAGTCGTACTGATCGTTGTAGAATGTCAGCGGCATCCCGTAATCCGTGAACATCTTGAAGGTCACGGATCGGGTTTCAATCTCTCGCTCCGGCACAAGATGGCGCACAAGGGTCTGAAAAAAAGTCTCATCCGGAATCCACGTGGTGGCGAAAAAGCGCATCACATCGCGCCGCTTCCGGGCGAAGGCAATAATGGCCTCGATCGTCGTGCGTCTCAGGCACCACCATTGTGAGCCGATCATGACTTGGATGTCGGACGGGATCTCGCGTGTGAGCCCAAGGCGCTGTTGCGCGTGGTAGGACCAGTAAAAGCGTTTCTTCTGCGTGCGCTCGTTGAAGAAGTGGCGATAGATCAGCCGCTCTTCTTTCATGCCGGTCTTGATCCAGTCGCTCTCAAAGAAGTCAAAGCTCTCGACGTAATCGCAGTCCCGACCGTCGAGAAAAGCATGGGCGTATTCCGCGCTCTTCGTCGGCATGCAGTCGCCCGAAAGCATGTAGAAATGCGTGGCCTGAGGAAACGCCTCCACCGCTGTCTCGACGGCATTGAGCGAGGCACGGACAAGCGACCACTCCCCCCAACCGCACCGGACGCGCCTTTCTGCAAAGGTCACGCGCGGATTGTCATCGAGTGCCGCGCGCAGCATCTTGTACTGGTCTTTCGGGGCGGATCTGTCGAAGTGGATCGACATGTAGTCACCAACCGCCGTGAGACGACGGGCCTGCTCAATGATGGACTTTGGGTCCTTATGGCAGAGCAAAATGTAGGCGATCTTTGCCATGTCTGGAGCAAAACCTCGGTGGCGACGCACGTGGTGTCGCAAAGCTAAGTGAACGACCGTTGAAGAAACAGACTTTCTTTGCGATTTTCTCGGTATAAGAGGCCAAAGACCCGATCGAGAGGCAGAGCAGTATGGGCTTTCCCGGCACCTGGATGACCGAAAGCGAAAGCGTGGTGTATCGCGTGGTGCCCAAATGCGCCTGCTCCACCATCGGTCAGATCATGTTTTATTCCGACCACGGCGAATTCTTCGACGGTGACATTCACGATGCCCAGCACGGAATGCACAAATGGGCGATGGATGCCAGCCAACCTGTGATCACCGCAAATGTGCAGGCGCACAAATCCTACGCCTTCACCTGCGTGCGCAATCCTTACACCCGGATCCTGTCGAGCTTCTTTGACAAGATCTGCGGCATCCAGCGAAACGGCAAGCGCTACCGGGGTAACCTCGTCCCACTTCTGATCCAGAAATACGGTATCGAGGTGGGCTCGCCTGAAGACGACTTCGAGTTCGACCAAATCAAGAGCTTCCGCCGCTTCCTGCTCTTTGCACGCGACACGATCCGCTGGCGCCGCCCTATGGAGCCCGACATCCACTGGTCAGCGATGTCAGGCCACATCTCGACCTTCATCGTGAACGGTGGGCGCTACGACAACATCTTCTGGACCGAGGATTTCAACACCGGCATGACGCAGGTCCTGAAGTCCGTGAAGACGCCAAAAAAGATAAAGCTGAAGGACGTCCCCCGCTTCAACGAGAGCGAGGGACACGGGCCAAAGCGCGCCCATCCTGTCGAAGACTACTTCGATGATCTCTCCATGCATCTGATGTTTGAGATCTACAAAAAGGATTTCCAGCTCTTTCGATATG
>JBCBME010000125.1:0-6876 GCA_039822945.1 Pseudomonadota bacterium | reverse complement strand
TATGCCTGCCCGCAGACCGTCTGGACGGATCTTTTCCTGTGGGTCGAGCGGCGCGTGGAGGGCGACAGAAATGCGCAGACCCGGCTCTGGAACGCCCCCTGGAGCCTGCGCAAGGCCCGTCTCAGGCTCGCGAAGTGGGCGGCATGGCTGCTTATTGCCGTGGCGACCGGGGGCGCGTGGGTCTTTTACTTTGCCGATGCGCCGACGCTTGCACGTGAGCTTGTCACGCTGACGGCGGCGCCGGTGGCCTACACCACCATCGCGATCCTGACGGCCACGACATTCGTCTTTGGCGGGTTCATGCGCGAGCAGGTCTGCATCTACATGTGTCCCTGGCCGCGCATTCAGGCCGCGATGATGGACGACGAGACGCTGACGGTGGGCTACCGCGACTGGCGCGGGGAGCCGCGGGGCAAGGCGCGCCCAGACGACGTGGAGGCCAAGGGCGACTGCATCGACTGCATGGCCTGTGTGAATGTCTGCCCCATGGGCATCGACATCCGCGATGGCCAGCAGATGGCTTGCATCACCTGCGCGCTGTGCATCGATGCGTGCGATGACATCATGGCACGTACGGGGCGCGAGCGCGGGCTTATCGATTATCTCGCCCTCGCAGATGCGCCGCGCGAAGAAGAGGGCGCCCCCCCTCGCCCCTACTGGCGCCATGTCTTGCGCCCCCGCATCCTCCTTTATGCCGGGCTTTGGAGCACGGTGGGGATCGCCATGGTCTTTGCCCTCTTCATCCGCCCCAGCATCGACGCCACGGTGGCCCCGATCCGCAATCCGCAATTCGTGACGCTCTCTGACGGCTCCATCCGCAACGCCTATGACATCAGGCTGCGCAACAAGCACGGCGAGGACCGCCCGTTCCGCCTGCAGGTGAGCGGGGACGCCGCCCTTCGCATCGAGGTGCAGGGCACGCCCTACGAACAGGTCCGCGTGCCCGCCAACGAGACGCTCTTGTCCCGGGTCTACGTCGTGGCACCGGGACACGCCGCGCCCTCTGGCGCCGAGGCGACCGATATCCGCTTCTGGATCGAAGACCTCGTCTCAGGCGAACGGGTCCATGCAGACAGCATTTTCAACGGAAGGGGTGAAGGATGATCCGCGAACTCAAGGGCTGGCACGTGCTCGCCATGTTTGTTGCAGGCTTCAGCATCATCATCACGGTGAACCTCACGCTGGCCTTCTCAGCCGTGCGGACCTTTCCGGGGCTCGAGGTCAAGAATTCCTACGTCGCCAGCCAGTTCTTCGACGACGATCGCCGCGCACAGCTCGCGCTCGGTTGGGAGATCGACGTGGCCGCCGAGGGCGAGGTTTTTTACCTCGATATCCGCAACGCCACGGGCCCGCTCGCCCCTGTCATCACCCGCGCGACGCTCGGGCGCGCGACGCATGTGAATGACGACCAGGAGCTCAACTTTGCCTTTGACGGCACCCGACACCGCGCCGCCATCACACCGCTCGCGCCTGGGAACTGGAACCTGAGGCTTATGGCCATCGCCGATGACGGCACCGAGTTCAAACAGCGCGTCGTGCTCCGGATCCGCAGATGAGTGTCGCCGCCTGCCCCGGATGCGCCACAGCGCCTGAGCCAGCACCGCGCGCCTCGGCGCTTGGGCCGTCGCATACGCTCGTCTTGCCCGGCATCCACTGTGCAGGCTGCATCGCAGGGGTGGAGCGCGCGCTCACGGCAATCCCCGAGATCACGGCAGCCCGTGTGAACCTGACCGAAAAGCGCGTGGCGATCACCGCCACCCCGGGGCTCGACCCGACGCCCTGGATCACCGCGCTCGCCAAGGCGGGCTACGAGGCCTACGAGGCACAAGACCGCAGCCGTCCGCGCGGCCCTGACCTCCTCCTCCCGCTCGGCGTTTCCGGCTTTGCGATGATGAACGTCATGCTCTTGTCGGTGGCGGTCTGGTCCGGCGCGACAGAGACAACGCGAGACTTTCTCCATTGGGTGACGGCGGCGATCGCGCTGCCGGCCACGGCCTACGCCGCGCAGCCCTTCTTCCGCTCGGCCTTCGCGGCGTTGCGCGGGGGGCGGCTCAACATGGATGTGCCCATCTCATTGGCCATCATCCTTGCCTGCGGCATGTCGCTTTACGAGGTGATGCTGGGCGGGGAACATGCGTGGTTTGATGCAGCGCTCGCCCTCACCTTCTTTCTGCTTGCCGGTCGTGTCCTCGACCAGCGGCTGCGCCGGGCGGCGCGCTCAACGGCGGACAATCTCGCCGCGCTCGAGCCAAGCCGCACGCTGCGCCTCGAAGACGGCGTGCGGATCAGCCGCGCACTGGATGAGATCGGCGTGGGCGACAGGCTCTGGCTCGCGGCAGGCTCCCGCGTGCCCGTGGACACCGTGCTGACCGAGGGCACCGCAGAGGTCGATGCGAGTTTCCTGACGGGCGAAAGCGCCCCGGTGACGCGCCGCGCCGGAGAGCCGCTCTATGCAGGCGAGGTCGTGCTGAGCGGACCCATCACGCTGACCGCGACTGCGGTCGGCGAAAACACCAAGCTCCGGCAGGTGGCGCAACTGGTGGCTGTGGCCGAGGGCGCGCGCGGGGTCTTTCACACCCTCGCTGACCGGGCCGCAGCGATTTATACGCCTGCGGTTCACATCATCTCTGCCGCAGCGCTACTTGGTTGGCTCATCGCCACCGGTGACCTGCGGATGGCGCTCAACGTGGCGATTGCCACGCTCATCATCACCTGCCCATGTGCGCTTGGCCTCGCTGTCCCGGCGATGGGGGTGGCGGCCACGTCGCGCCTTTTCCGTGAGGGTGTGCTGGTGACCTCTGACACAGCGCTCGAACGGGTCGCGGGCGTCGACACGGTCGTCTTTGACAAGACCGGCACGCTGACCACCCGCAGCCTCGTTTTGCCCGAAGACCTCCCCAAGGCCGCGTTGCCGGTGTTGAAAGCGCTCGCAGATGCCTCCGACCATCCGCTCTGTGTGACGCTGGCCAAATCTCTCGAGGATGTGGAGCCTGCGCCGCTCAAGGCCATTCGTGAAGACGTGGGTCAGGGTGTCTTCGCGCGGCATGAGGGAGAGGACGTGAGCCTCGCGCGGGATCGCTGCGACGGGCAGGCAACGGAGTTCGTGATCGGGGACCGCGCTTACCAGCTCATGAGCCGCGAGGAGATCCTGCCCGGCGCGGAAACCGCCGTGGCGCGCCTGAAAGCGCTGGGGCTCTCGGTGCATCTTTTGACCGGTGATGCGCAGGAGGCTGCTGATGCGACGGCGCGCGCGCTTGGGATCGACAGCGTCTCGGCCCGTGTGCTGCCCGAAGACAAGATGGCCGTGATCGAGCGCCTCGAAGCGGACGGGGCCCGCGTGCTCATGGTGGGCGACGGGCTCAATGACACTGCAGCCCTGGCGCGCGCCAGCGCCTCCATGGCGCCGGGGTCCGCGCTTGATGCGAGCCGGAGCGCGGCTGACATGATCTATGCCACTGATCAGGTGCTCGAGATCCCGCGCACGATCGAGATCAGCCGGACAGCGCGGCGGCGCATCCTGCAGAATTTCGGGCTGGCCGTGGCCTATAATTGCGTGTCCGTTCCCATTGCCGTGCTGGGCTTCGCCAGCCCGCTTGCTGCGGCGCTTGCGATGTCGACAAGCTCGATCTGCGTCATCCTGAATTCGCTCCGGAGGATCCGCGCGTGAACATCCTTGTCATCCTCGTGCCCTGCTCGCTTTTCCTCGGGCTCGGGGCGCTTGCGGCCTTTGTCTGGACGATCAAGGCGGACCAGTACGAGGATTTGAAGGGCGACGCCACGCGCATCCTCACCGACACTGAGGAGGATGCGGGCTAGCTTTCCGCCTTCATCGCCCAGCGCCCGCCCTCTTGCGCCCAGTACTGCGCGGCCACGCCTGCCCCTGTCATGCCCTTCCACTGGACGCGGGCACGGGCCACAGCATCCCCGTCGAGCCCATCAAAGAGGATGAAGACGCGCTCCTTCCCCTCAGCCTCTTCGGCGGTGATGTCGGCGCCGTCGATGCTCATGACGCAGTGGGGCGTGTTGGCGAGCGCATCCTTAGTGAGAAGAACCGGCTGGCGCGCATCATGCGCGCCGCCTGCAAGCCCATGGGGGAGGAAGCTGTCATCGGGCCCGAGCCAGAGCTTTTCATCGAGCCATTTGAGCCGTTCGAGATCGGTGCCGCGCACCGCCACGCGCCACCCCGCACCGAGGCACTTTTCGAGAAGCATGCGCGCTGTCTGGTCCACGCTGCTCTCGGTCAGGTGGTAGAAGCGCGCGCTCACCCCTCGTAATTGTCCGCGATGAGACGATTGAGCGCCCGCACGCCCCACCCCGTGGCGCCCTTCGGCGCGTAGGAGGTGTCGGATTTCACACTGGCCACGCCAGCGATGTCGAGATGCGCCCAGGGCACGTCTTCCTTCACGAAGCGCTGGAGGAATTGGCCCGCGGTAATGGAGCCCGCGGGACGGCCGCCGATGTTTTTCATGTCCGCAATCTGGCTTTTGAGCATCTTGTCGTAGGCGGGGGCGAGCGGCATGCGCCAGGCGCCTTCATCCTCGTCAGCGGCGGCCTTGAGGAACTTGGCGCTGAGATCGTCGGAATTCGAGAAAACCCCCGCCATCTCGTGCCCGAGACCGATGATGATGGCCCCGGTCAGCGTGGCGAGGTTGATCATGCCCACGGGCTCGAACCGCTCCTGCGCGTACCAGAGGACATCGGCCAGCACGAGGCGGCCCTCTGCGTCGGTGTTGATGATCTCAACGGTGTCGCCCTTCATGGAGGTCACGACATCACCGGGGCGTGTGGCATCGGGCCCCGGCATGTTTTCCACGAGCCCCACGAGGCCCACGACATTGGCGCGCGCCTTGCGGAGCGCGAGCGCGCGCATCACGCCCGAGACGACGCCCGCGCCGCCCATATCCATGGTCATGTCTTCCATGCCGCCCGCAGGCTTCAAGGAGATGCCGCCCGTGTCAAAGACCACGCCCTTGCCCACAAGCGCGAAGGGCGCTTCGTCACCGCCGCCCTTCCAGTTCATCACGACGACCTTAGAGGGGGCCGAGGACCCCTGCCCCACGGACAAAAGCGTGCGCATGCCGAGCTTTTCGAGCGCGTCTTCTTCCAGGACCTCCACCTCGAGGCCGAGATCGCGCATCGCGGCAAGCTCATCGGCAAAAGCCGTGGTGGTGAGATGGTTGGCGGGCGCATTGGTGAGATCGCGGGTGAAGAAAACCCCCTCTGCCACGGCGAGCGGGGCGGCTGCGGCGGCGGCCACTTCTTCGGGCTTTGAGCACATCACGGTGATGCCCGCGTCGGGCTCTGGCGTTTCGCTCTTCATGTCGGTGTAGGCATAGATCCGCAGCGCGATCCCCTCACACAGGCTTGCAGCCCGAACGTGGTTGCTGGCCAAAAGCAGGAGCCCCTTGCCCCGGACGCTGCGACCGATGGCCGAGCCAGCCTTGCGCGCGGTCGTGTCATCCACGCGCTTGTCGAGCTTGACGACAATGAGGCTCTCGGCGGCCATGCCTGTCGGGTAGGAGAGCTCCCGCGCCTCGCCCTCGCTCATATCGGCGAAGGTCTCGCTTTCCGCAAAACGCTCCAAAGCGCCCTTCATGAGACGGTTGAGGCGACGTGCGCTTTGGTCGAGCTTGCCCGAGCTCTCCACGAGGCAGGCAACCTGCCCCTCGAACGCGCCGATGGCGTCGAGGTCTGTGTCATGGAAATTGAAGGCGAGGGGCTTTGTCATGGGGCGACTTTCCTGGATGTGTCGCGCGAGAACCTAGCCTCGCCGGCGGGGTAAGGCCACCCGCTCCCGGCGCTCTTTTGCCGTCCGTCGGGCAAGCCTTTTCGGGGGCTGGCATTTCCTGTAGCGTCCGGCGCGAACGAGGGGGCACACGGGAGCCAGATGGCGCGGTTTGACAGATACATGCTGTCGCAGTGTTTGCAGCTCTTCGGGTTTTTCGCGTTGATCCTGGTGCTTGTCTACTGGGTCAATCAAGCGGTGATCCTCTTTGACCGTCTTATCGCCGACGGCCAAAGTGCCCTTGTTTTCCTAGAGTTCACGGCGCTGACGCTGCCCAATCTCATTCGCCTCGTGCTGCCATTCGCCTCGTTTGCGGCGGTCCTTTACGTCACCAACCGGATGAGTTCGGACAGTGAGCTCGCGGTCATGCAGGCCACGGGCTACAGCGCCAAGCGCATGGCGCGCCCGGTCGCGCTTTTCGGGGTCGTCACCGCGCTGTTCATGGCGATCCTCGTGCATCTTCTTGTGCCGCTCTCGCAGGAACGGCTCGCCACGCGCTCTGCCGAGGTGAGCGAGAACGTCACAGGTCGGCTCCTGCGGGAGGGGGTCTTTACCCATCCCGGCGGCGGCTCCACGCTTTATCTGCGCGACATCAGCGAAGACGGGGAGCTTCTTGATGTCTTCCTCGCAGACGGGGTTGAGGGGCGACGCGATCAGATCTTCACGGCGGAGCGTGCCTTTCTCGTGCGCTCTGATGCAGGCCCACGCCTCGTGTTGATCGACGGGCAGTCCCAAACGCTCGATGTGAGCGCGGGTACGCTTTTTGTGACGAATTTCGACGACATCGTCATCGATATCAGCGCGCTCGTGGATGCGAGCGACACGCGCCGCCTGAGACTGCGCGAAATTCCAACGCTCTCCCTCGTGAACCCTACCCCAGAGCTCATGGAGCGCACTGGCAAGGGCGAGGCTGCTTTCGTCCAGGAGCTTCACGAGCGGATCGCAAAACCGCTCTTTCCGCTTGTGACGGCCCTGGTGGGGTTTGCGACGCTCATGGCTGCGGCATAACCCCCCTTGGCAAAAGGAAACAGGAGCGGAGGGCCTGCGGGAAGGGAACAAGGTACCGGATGCGGGGGGGGGGGGGGGGGGGG
>JBCBME010000124.1:0-6900 GCA_039822945.1 Pseudomonadota bacterium | reverse complement strand
CGAGGGGCTGCCGGAGGTCACCGTGGCCGAGGTCGACGCCGACGCCATCGCCACCCGCTTGAGCGAAGCGCTGCAGTTCAAAACGATCTCGAATGCCGACTACACGGCTGTCGATTACGCGCCTTACGATGCCTTCCTCGCGTGGCTCGAGGTCACTTACCCGGGTGTCCACGCTACGATGGAGCGGGAGTTTATCAACCGCAGCCCGATCTACCGCTGGCCGGGCGCGGATCCCGCGCTGCCGCCGGTGCTCTTTACCGCGCATTACGACGTGGTGCCCGTGCCCGATGCTGCCCTCCCGAATTGGGAGGCGGACCCTTGGGCCGGTGAAATCAAGGACGGATACATCTGGGGCCGCGGCGCGCTCGATGACAAGCAATCCGTCATCGGCCTCCTTGAGGCAGCCGAGGCCATGATCGCGGCAGGCGGCACGCCCGCGCGCGACATCTGGTTTGTCTTCGGGGAAGACGAGGAGGTGGGCGGCGCCCTCGGAGCCGTGGCTGTGACCGACGCGCTTGAGGCCCGCGGGCAGCGCTTCGCCTGGATGCTCGACGAAGGCTCCATGATCTTTGACGATGTCCTGCCGGGGCTGAGCGCGCCTGTGGCCTCCATCAACGTCGCTGAAAAGGGCTATGTGACGCTCGCCATCACGGCGACCGGGCAGGCGGGGCATTCCTCGCTGCCGCCCTCCGAGACCGCCGTGGGCATCCTCGCGCGCGCCATCACGGCCGTCGAAGACAATCCGCTGCCCGGCGGGCTCACCGATGTGAGCGGGGCCTTCTTTGACAGCTTCGCGCCGGGCTTTGGCTTCGTGAACCGGATGCTCTTTGCCAACCAGTGGCTCTTTCAGCCGGTGCTCGAGAGCGAGCTCTCCAATGCCGCCACCACCAACGCGCTCCTGCGCACGACGACGGCCCCCACCATGCTCGTGGCCTCACCACAGGAAAACGTGCTGGCCTCCGAGGCGACGGCGACGGTGAATTTCCGCATCCACCCGCGCGACACGATCGAGAGCATCGTGGCCCATATCGAGAGCGTCATCGACGACCCCCGCGTACGTGTGCAGCCGCAGGGCTGGGCGATCGAGGCCTCGCCCGTGTCTTCGGAGGAGGCCCAGGGCTTCAAGCTGATCCGCGCAGCGACAGAGGCGGTCTATGGCGATGTGATCGTGGCACCCGGCCTCACCGTGGCGGCCACCGATGCCCGCAATTACGGGCGGCTGGCGGATGATGCCTACCGCTTCCTGCCGCTCCTCTTCGGGCCTGACGATGTGCCGCGCCTCCACGGCGACAATGAGCGCGTGGGCGTCTCGGAGATGGCGCAGATGGTGCAGGCCTACCGCGCGATTTTCGAGGGTCTCTAGGAGCTGAGACCGCGCGCCGCGCTTTGGGTGCGGTAGTCTTCGAGCGCGTCAGCCACCTGCGCGAGATCCCAGGCGAGCCGCGTCTCACCGCTTCGCCCCTCGAAATCGAGGTGGAAGGTCCCACCTGCGGCAAATGCCTCCAGAAGGGTGCTGGCGGCCTCGCCTTCGAGCGTGCAGGGGGCGCAACGCGTCTCACCAAGGCTCCAGACCGTCTCAGCGCCGCGCGTGATATGGACACCGTCGCCCACCGTCCGCGCGCGCCCCAGTGCGATCTCGACCGCGCCCGGCGTTACAAAGACGAAGGCCGCGCCAAACGGGTCCTGACTGTAGACATCGACGTAGCGCAGATAGCAGCGCTCCTCGAGGAGATCGCCGGTCGTGCGCTCGTCGCAAAAGCTCTCCCAGAGGCCAAAGGCCTGCTGATGCGTGACGACCCATTCGCCGGGCGTGTCATTGCCCTCTCGGTCCTGGGCGAGGGCAGGGGTGGTCAGCATCAGAAGGGCAAGGATCGTGCGCATGGGTCTCTCCGTTGTCAGGAGAGCCCTACCGCATTGGCGCGCCGCGCGCTGTCACGTCACCGTGGGCGCGCCGTGATCGTCCCTGAAAGGATCAGAAGTAGGCCGAGGCCGGGCGCAGCTTGCGGGAGACAAGCGTAAGATCGTCATCGCCAAGGCGCAGCGTCTCGCGGCGCAGAACACGGATCGCCTCGTCGGAATTCCGCGGAAGGGACGCGGCTGAGATCGGCTCCCCCACAGTGATGTGGTAGGGCTGCCGATCCTTGTTGAGCGTCTCGTAGAAGAGCGTGATGTCCCGCAGCGTCGGGTGGAGCAGGTCAAATAGGTAAAAGAGCGCCGAGTTCCGCGAGCGGATATTGACCGGGATCACCGGCAGATCGAACTTCCGCGCGATCATCGCCGCAGAGGCCATCCAGGGCCGCTCATGGAGCCGGATGCCGCGCCGCTTGGCCAACCGGCCGGAAGGGAAGATCACGCCGAGCCGTCCCTGATCGACAGCCGCGCGGGTAAAGGCCATCGTCTCTTTCATCTTGGCATGGCTGCGCTTTTCGAGGCGCCACTCCACCGGGGCGATCATTGTCTCGAATTGCGGCATCACGCGCAGGATGTCGCGGTTGGCAAAGTAATAGGCATCGTCGCGGATCGAGCTGAGCGCATGGTTGAGCATGATCGCGTCAGCAATGCCCGTCGGGTGATTGGCGACGATGAGCGCCGGGCCAGAAGCCGGGATATGGCCGAGCCCGCGAGAGATGACGCGCTGCGCCAGCATCTCTTGCAACGCGACCATCATGGCTTCGGCGCTCAGAGGTTCGAGCGTGCGTCCGATCTCAAGCGTGCGCTGATAGCCCAAAAGCGAATCGAGCGCGGGCTTGGCGACGCTTGCCCAGAGGCCCCCACGAAAGAGCCAAGGAGCGCGTTCAGCAATGAGCGGATCAATGCGGTCTTCCATCGCGTGCCATCCATCATGCGAAGGTCACGGTTTCGTGACAGTGTCGTGACCCAACCCTTACGTGGGGGTTCTCCGTGGTCAAACAAGACCCCCGCCGGAGCCCGGCAATCGGCGGGGTCCTGCCGGGTCCCGCGCCGTGAAGCGGCCAGTGGCAGGGTTAGCCCAGGATGCGGCTCACCATTTCCTGCGTATCGCGCGAGAGCGCCGGAGTGGCAAGGATCCGATTGAGTGCGTCTTGAATCAGGCTTTGCCGATCGCCGTCATACCGCTTCCACGTGCTGAAGGCGGTCGTCATGCGCGCGGTGGTCTGCGGATTGACCGCGTCGAGCTTGATGAGCCAATCCGCGAGGAGCGCGTAGCCGACCCCATCTGCCCGGTGAAAGCCCGCGCCATTTGACGCAAAGCCCCCGATGAGCGCGCGGAACCGGTTGGGATTTGCCATCGTGAAGTCGGGATGGGCGGTGAGTGCCGCCGTGACCTCCACCGCTTCTTCTTTCCGCGCGAGGCTCGATTGCAGGCCAAACCACTTATTGACCACGAGCCGCTCGTGGGACCAGCGCGCGTAGAAGTCTGCGAGCGCCGCCTCGCCCCGACCCGCTCGAATGAGGCAGCCCAAGGCAGGGAGCGTGTTCGTCATGTTGGTGGCGGTTTCGTATTGGCGCTGAGCTGTATCGCCGCCATCGCAGCGGTTGATGAGGCCGAGCATCGTGTTGGCGAGGCTGCGTTTGCCCGCGGGCTCGGCATCGGGCGAGTAGGGGCCCGTCACCTGCATCTCCTCGTAGAGCGCGCGCGCGGTATCCTCGAGATAGGCGGCCCGGGCCTTGCCAAACGCCTCGAACGCGTCGTCGATCGCGGTGGGGTCGGGCGTCTGGCCCTGATCAAAGAGGGTTTGCGCGATCTCGTCCTGCGACGGCGGCGCCATGGCCATCGCTCGAAACGCGGGATCGAGCATGTCGTCCTTCAGCACCCGATCGAGCCCCGCGAGATAGGCCTCTGACGGAGCTGTGCCGTTTTGGAGAAGCGCCATCAGCGCGTCCTTGGTGAGCGCGCGCCCCGCCTCCCACCGGTTGAAGGGGTCGGTGTCGTGGGCCAAGAGCGTCGCGCGGTCCTCGGCCGTTTGCGCAATCTCGAGGATGACCGGCGCTGAGAAGCCGCGCAGGACAGAGGGGATGGGCTTCGGGGCCTCAGCGCCCTGGCGGGCCGCGGCGGCGGCGTCGCCCGCCGGGATTTGAGTATTTTTGGAAAGATGAAGGGGGGACCACGTCTCCCCGTTATGGGCAAAGCTCACGGTCTGGCTCTCTTCGGTGAGTTCGAAGACGAGGCTTTCGACCGCCTCGCTGCCATCCGCGTTGAGGAGGCCCAGCCGGATGGGGATGTGCTGGGGCAGCTTCGTCTCCTGCCCAGGGGTGGGCGGCGTGTGTTGCGTGAAGGTGAGGCTGTAGGCCGCGCCCTCGTGGGTCTCGGTGACAGTGACGCGGGGCGTGCCGGCCTGGCTGTACCAGCGCTTAAACTGCGCGAGATCGCGGCCCGTGGCCTCTTCAAAGACGGCCAGCCAATCCTCGATGGTGGCCGCGTCGCCGTCATGGCGCGCGAAGTAGAGATCGAGAGCCTTTTTGTAGCCCGCCGCACCCACGAGCGTGTGGAGCATCCCGATGAGCTCTGCCCCCTTTTCGTAGACAGTGGCGGTGTAGAAGTTGTTGATTTCCACAAAGCTCTCGGGCCGCACGGGGTGCGCCAGCGGACCACCATCTTCACGGAACTGGATGGCGCGCAGACCCACCACATCGTCGATCCGTTTCACCGGGGCCGAGCGCATATCAGAGGTGAATTGCTGGTCGCGGTAGACGGTGAGGCCTTCCTTCAGGCAGAGCTGAAACCAGTCCCGGCAGGTGATCCGATTGCCCGTCCAGTTGTGGAAATACTCATGGGCGATGATCGCCTCGATCCGCTCGAAATTGCTGTCCGTTGACGTTTCGGGGCTGGCCAGCACCGCCGAGGAATTGAAGATATTGAGCCCCTTGTTTTCCATCGCGCCCATGTTGAAATCGTCGACGGCCACGATGTTGAAGATGTCGAGATCATAGGCCCGGCCATAGACCTCTTCGTCCCAGCGCATGGATTTGATCAGCGCCTCCAGGGCGAAATCCGTCTTGTCCTGATCGCCGTCCCGGACCCAGATGTTGAGCGCGACGTCGCGCCCCTCCATCGTCGTGAAGGAGCCTGACGTGGCAAAAAGCTCTCCGGCAACGAGCGCGAAAAGGTAGGCGGGCTTCTTCCAAGGGTCATGCCATTCGGCAAAGCCCGGGCCGCTTTCGCCCGGGTTGCCGTTCGACAAAAGGACCGGCGCGTCGCCCTCGATCCGCACGGTGAAGGGCGCCATCACGTCGGGGCGGTCGGGGTAAAAGGTGATCTTGCGAAAGCCCTGCGCCTCGCACTGGGTCGAGTACATGCCGTTCGACATGTAGAGCCCCTCGAGCGCGGTATTGGCCTCCGGATTGATCTCCACCTCCGCCTCCCAGACGAAGGGCGCGTCAGGCACAGCGCAGGTCAGCCCCTCCGCGCCGACCTCAGGGGTCACCTCCGCGCCATCGATCTTGGCCCAGACCAGCGTCAGGTTTTCGCCATCGAGCGCGAACGGCCCCGGGGCCTCCGGGTTCGGGCGAAACGCGATCCGGGAGATCACGCGCGTGCGGGTCGGGTGCAGGTGAAACGTCAGGTGCACCTCGTCGACCCAATGGGCCGGAGCGCGGTAATCCTTGAGATAGATCGTTTGGGGGGCAGCGTCGCGCATGGAGGTCTCCTTTGAGGGGCGAGCCTAGCGGGCATGCGCTGCGGGGCAAGCGCTGCTGCGACGATCCGGGGCCTTTGATCGGCGGCCATCCTCGCTAGCTCTCAGGGCATGACATCGCTCGTCTGGTTCAAACGCGATCTGCGGATCCACGATCATGCCGCCCTCGCCGCCGCGGCAGAGGCCGGGCCCGCGCTCGCGCTCTACGTGGTGGAGCCTGGCTATTGGGCGCTGCCTGACACTTCCGCGCGGCAATGGGCCTTCACGCAGGAATGCCTTGAAAGCCTGCGCCGCGACCTGCCCGTGCCGCTTCTCGTGCGGGTCGGGGAGGTGCGTGAGGTCTTTGACGCCATCCACCGCGAGGCCTCGTTCGACGCCATCTACTCACACCAAGAGACCGGCAACGCCTGGACGTATCAACGCGACCTCGCCGTGAGAGACTGGTGCGCTGCCCGCGGCATCGCCTGGCATGAAGTCGCACAATCCGGCATCGTCCGCCGCCTTGCGGGCCGCGACGGCTGGGCCGCGCGGCGCGAACGCTACATCCGCCAGCCCCGCATTGACCCGCCCGCAGCGCAAGGCCCCACGCTCGAGCAAGGCGGGATCCCAACCGCGGCAGACCTCGCCCTGCGCCCAGATCCCTGCCCGGGCCGGCAAAAGGGCGGTCGCGATGAAGCGATGAGCCTGCTCGGCGGCTTCCTCACCGAACGAGGGCAAAGCTACCGAAAAGCGATGTCCTCCCCGCTCGACGGCGAATGGGCCTGCTCGCGGCTCTCCCCCTATCTGGCCCTTGGCGTTCTCTCCGGCCGCGAGGCCGCGCAGGCTGCCGCCGCCCGCAAGGCCGAGGTCAAAGGCACGCGAGAGGGCTGGTCCGGATCGCTCCAAAGCTTCACCTCCCGCCTCGCCTGGCGCGACCACTTCATGCAAAAGCTCGAGGATGAGCCCGGTATCGAGCACCGCGCGCTCCACCCCGCCTATCGCGGCATCCGGCAGGGCTCGGATCCCGAGCGCCTCGCCGCCTGGTCAGAGGGCCGCACCGGCATCCCCTTCGTCGATGCCTGCATGCGCTTTCTCGACCACACCGGCTGGCTCAACTTCCGCATGCGCTCCATGCTGATGGCGGTGGCAAGCTACCATCTCTGGCTCGATTGGCGCGACAGCGGCATGGTCCTCGCCCGCCGCTTCACCGATTACGAGCCCGGCATCCACTGGTCACAGGCGCAGAGGCAATCGGGCAGCACGGGCATGAACACCGTGCGGATCTCCCACCCCATCACACAGGGCC
>JBCBME010000123.1:0-7011 GCA_039822945.1 Pseudomonadota bacterium | reverse complement strand
GTGGACGATCCGGCAATATGCGGGCTTTTCGACGGCCGAGGAATCAAACGCATTTTACCGAAAGGCCCTGGCGGCTGGTCAGCAAGGCGTCTCCGTCGCGTTCGATCTGGCCACCCACCGCGGCTATGACAGTGACCATCCTCGCGTCGTGGGCGATGTGGGCCACGCCCGCCTTGCCCACATCACCCACAACGCGGGGATGATCGCTGTCATAGCCGCGGTGGGTGGCCAGATCGAACGCGACGGAGACCCCCTGCTGACCGGCGGCCAGCGCCTTGCGGTAAAACGCGTTTGATTCCTCGGCCGTCGAAAAACCCGCATATTGCCGGATCGTCCACGGGCGCCCGGCATACATCGTGGCTTTCACCCCGCGCGTGAAGGGCACCTCCCCGGGCACGCCGCGGTCGATCCCCGCCACATCCTGAGGGCCATAGATCGGTTTGACATGCACACCTTCGAGCGTTTCCCAAGTCAGATCCTCGAGCGGGCGCCCGCGCAGCTCGCCCTTGGCCAGCTCCTTCCAGCGTTCATCCATCACGCGATCCTCCGTTCATTCCGTCGTCTAACCCGCTCATAACGCGGGAATTTGATTGCCGTGACACGTTAGCCCCTTCGCCCTCGCGGACTGCGCCCCTATGTAGGGACGAGAAGGAGACCGCCACGTGAAATTACTTGCTGCATCTGCCATCCTGACGGCTGCGCTCGCAACCCTGCCCCTTGCCGCACAGGCCGAGGGGGAGGTGGAAAGCGCTGTCGCCGCCTGGCGCGATGCCCCCGGTACCGTGTTCAATGCCGCCGATGTGGACCTCTCGGAGTTCCAGTGGGTCGCGCGGCCGATCCTCGTTTTCGCCGACAGCCCCCTCGATCCGGCCTTCCAGACGCAGATGGATAATCTGACGTCCGAGATCGAAGAGATCATCGAGCGCGACGTCGTCATCATCACCGATACCGATCCGAGCGGCGCGAGCGACATTCGCATCGAATTCCGCCCGCGCGGGTTCCAGATGGTCCTTTTGGGCAAGGACGGCGCGCGCGTGCTGCGCAAGCCATTTCCGTACGATGTGCGGGAGCTGTCGCGCTCCATCGACAAACAGCCCATCCGGCAGCGCGAAATCTCGGAGAACCGCGGCTCCTGACGTATCTGCGTCGCGGCCCGGATCACTCGAACTCCATGATGACGTCATCAACGGCGAGGCTGTCGCCCGCACCCGCGTTGATCTTGGTCACCACAGCCTTTTTCTCGGCACGCAGGATGTTTTCCATCTTCATCGCCTCGACGGTGCAGAGCGCTTGACCCTCCTGCACCTCCTGGCCGACCTCGACATTCACGGTCACCACGAGACCGGGCATCGGGCACAGCAGCATCTTGGAGGTATCGGGCGGCAGCTTTTCGGGCATGTGCCCGGCGAGGCGCGCCTGTTGGGGCGAGCGGACGCGCACCTTGAGATCCGCACCGCGGAACCGGACGCGGAAGCCTTGCGTGATCTTGTCCACCTTGAGCGCGATCAGGGCACCGTCGACAGTGATGCGCGCGAGCCTTTGCCCCGGTGCCCAATCGCTTTCGACGCGCAGCGTGGTGCCGTCCTCAAACGTGACGTCTGAGCCCTCGGGATCGGCGGCGATGGAGACGGCCAGGCTCTGCCCTTGGAGCGAAACGACAGACTCGCTGCCCACCACTCGAGTGTGATTGTCCATCCGGCCCGAGATGCGCGTGCGGCGGATTTCGCTCACGCGGTGCATGGCGGCCGCGGCGGCGGCCACTTGGCGCAGCGTGGCATCGCCCAGCTCAACACCCTCGAACCCCTCTGGGTACTCTTCGGCGATGAAGGCGGTGGTCATGTCGCCAGAGATGAATTTCGGGTGGTCCATGACGGCGGCCACGAAGGGGAGGTTGTGGCCGATCCCCTCCACTTCAAAGGCGTCGAGTGCATTTCGCATTGCCGCGATCGCCGAAGCGCGGTCCGGCCCCCAGGTGCAGAGCTTGGCGATCATGGGATCGTAATACATCGAGATCTCGCCGCCCTCGAAAACGCCGGTGTCGTTGCGGATCGCATAAGGTGCGCCGGCACTATAGACGCCGCCATGGATCATGTCCGGCCAGTTACCGCTCTCCCAAAGCGGGCCGCCACCGATCTCCGCAGGCGGGCGGTAGCGCGTCAGACGCCCGATCGAGGGCAGGAAGTTGCGGTAGGGGTCTTCGGCATAAAGCCGGTTCTCGATGGCCCAGCCCTCCATCTTGAGGCTGTCTTGCGTGAGCGCCAGTTTCTCGCCCGCCGCGACGCGGATCATCTGCTCCACGAGGTCCACGCCGGTGATGAGCTCGGTCACCGGATGCTCCACCTGCAGGCGCGTGTTCATCTCGAGGAAATAGAAGTTCTTTTCCCCGTCCACGATGAATTCCACCGTCCCGGCAGAAGCGTAGCCCACCGCATGGGCCAGCGCGAGAGATTGCTCCCCCATCGCCTTGCGCGTCTCGGGGTCGAGGAAGGGCGACGGGGCCTCTTCGACGACCTTCTGGTTGCGGCGCTGGATCGAGCATTCCCGCTCGTGGAGGTAGACGCCATTCCCGTGCTGATCGCAGAGCACCTGGATCTCGATATGGCGGGGCTGGGTGACGAATTTCTCGATGAAGATGCGGTCATCGCCAAAGGAGTTCGCCGCCTCGTTCTTAGAGCTCTGGAAGCCCTCGCGCGCCTCCTCGTCGTTCCAGGCGATGCGCATGCCCTTGCCGCCGCCCCCGGCGGAGGCCTTGATCATCACCGGGTAGCCGATCTGGCCCGAGATCTTCACGGCCTCTTCGGCGTCCTCGATGAGACCCATGTAGCCCGGCACGGTGGAGACGTTCGCCTCCTGCGCGATCTTCTTGGAGGTGATCTTGTCCCCCATGCTCTCGATGGCGCCCGCGGGTGGCCCGATGAAGGCGACGCCCGCCTTGTCGAGTGCCTCTGCAAAGAGCTTGTTCTCGGAGAGGAAGCCGTAGCCCGGATGCACGGCCTCCGCCCCTGATTGCTTGATCGCGTCCATCACCTTGTCGATGACGATGTAGGACTGATTGGCCGGGGGCGGGCCGATACGGATCGCCTCATCGGCCATCTTGACGTGGAGCGCTCCGGCATCGGCGTCCGAGTAGATCGCTACCGTGGCGATGCCCATCTTGCGCGCGGTCTTGATGACGCGGCAGGCGATTTCGCCGCGATTGGCGATGAGGATCTTTTTGAACATTCCTGTCCCCCCTTACGTGCAAAGAAAAACCCCCTCCCGGCCGTGGCCGAAAGGGGGTTTTCCGAAAGTCAGAACGGGCGTCAGACGCCCGAAGATGATGTTACTGGCAAACGCCCGCGTCGTCGCAGAAGACGCCCGCCGCGCCACCGATGACTGCGCCTGTCGCGCCGGAGCCGCCAAGGGCTCGGTCGATGACGGCACCGCCCGCGGCGCCGGCCACGGCGCGCTCTGCGTCAGTGTCGAGGCACCCTGCGAGCACGAGGAACGCGATGGAAGCTGCTGCTGCTTTGATGATCTGCATTTTTGATCTGCTCTCTTTGTTTGTTTCGCACCGAGATGCTGGCCCCACGTCATGAGAGCGCTGGCGGCCAAAGCAAAGAAAAATCTCACCGCACCCGGCACTTGGCGTGAATGTGCCGACCCGTTAGGAACGGATCGGCACACTGGGGAAGGGGTACAGGTGTGACATGTTGCGAGGGTGGGTAACTGGGTGTGTGACCTCGCAATAGGAACGTGCACAGAAAGATCCGTCGCCGCATAGCACGCGCCCCCCTGAGCCGAGATCTGGGCCATATGCCGCTCATTTGAGGGGGAGAGCATCGGCGCGATCATGCCCAATCCTCCTCTTCGAACGCCTCGGGGAAGCTCGCCTCGGCAACCGGCAGATTCACGCGCATCTGCGCAGCGTAATCCTCGGGGTCGAACGGATCATCGACAGCGATCACCTCGCGCCCGAGAAGCCAGGAGAGACGCCCGGCATCGAGATTGCCACGCTCAAAGGGTGCCTCGCCGAAATGCGTCCAGAGCGCCTTGAGGAATGCTGCATCCGCACGGCGATCGGCAGGCTTTCGATCGGCAAAGCGTTCGCGGCGGATGAGCTTTGTCGCCCCCGCCTTGTTCTCGCGCCGTATGGTGAACTGGAAATCGGTGCCGGTGAGTCGGCTCGGAAAGCCGCGATGCTTCATCATGGCGCGCGCCCTCCGGCAGGGACCGCGCGAAGGAGGGGAGCGGACAGAGCCCGCTCCCGCCCTGTTTTACTTGAACTTGCCTGTAAAGGTCGGTTCGACCGTGACGGGCACTTGTTCGACGATGACGAATTCTTCCACGGCACCGTCGTCCACATCGCGCGCACATGCGGCCGCAAGGACCACGAGGCCCAGCGCGACCAGCGCTTTGGTTTTAGACATCTCTGTCTCCTGCTTCTTTCCACGGACATAGACGCGCCAAGGCGCGTGTTCTGCCCCTCGTTCGAGGTAAAGGTCACTTGGGGGTAACCATGTGGAAGAATAGGGGAATTTCTGTGATGCGTATACGATGCGCGGGGGCACGGCAGTTGCTGTGACCGCAAAGCCTCAAAGACCCATCCACGTGAGCTATGGCGCGCAACATCTTGTATAATCATCAAAATGCCTCCCACATGCAGGAGCCCTCAGAGAGCGTGAATGCCTCGAAGAACTGCGTGGCATCAGGGTTGGCCACACCGAATGGTGTGGCGCGATCCGCAAGGGAAATGATGACGAGGTCTGGTTGATCCTGCCCTTCAAGCGAGGGAAGAACGTAGGCCTCGCACAGGCGGAGGAAGTCTTGCGCCACATCGGCATAGGCCACCTCCGCACCGACAGAGGGCATGATGAACCGAAACCGCGCCCAAAGCGCGCCGCTGTCCTGACGCTCGTAAAAGCTTTCCTGAAACGAGAGGGCCTGTCCGGAGGGGACATCGAACGCCGCGGCCGGGCTCGCCGCCGCTGCTAGTATGCAGCCCCACCCCCCTCGCAAAAGGGTCCTCCCGGGTGGGGCCGCATTACCCGCGGACCAGAAGGTGCGGGTAGGCCACGGGCTATGTGCCACATTCATTAATCGCTGCGCAAGCCACGCGCGCGTGTGCTGCAGACGCACTGAAATCTGCTGCAGCGCGGCATGGATATGCAGCCTTTTCGTCATGGGCGACGCGCCACGCAATCGATCTCAACAAGCGCGCCCACGGCGAGCGCTGTCACCCCCACCGTGGTGCGCGCCGGGCGCCGGTCCACCGGAAAGTAGCTTTGGTAAGTCTCGTTGAAGGCCGCGTAGTCGCGCTCGAACTCTGTGAGGAAGCAGCGGCACTGCACCACGTGGCTCAGATCAAGCCCGAGCCCTCCGAGCACGATCTCCAGATTGGTCATCACCGCGCGTGTCTGCGCCTCGATCCCCTCAGGGAGGGGCGCATCGGGGGCGGCCGCATCCGTAGGCATCTGCCCGGTGAGGATCACCCATCCATCCGCCTCCACCGCGTGAGAAAACGGAGCCACGGGCCGTGGCCCCCCGTCGATCATGTGGAAGCTGGGCGCGCTCATGTCGTCTCTCTTTCGTTCGGAAGGGTCGTGGCGCTGCGCTCAGAGCGGGATGTTGTCGTGCTTCTTCCAGGGGTTTTCGAGCTTCTTGCCGCGAAGCGACGCGAAGGCCCGGCAGACGCGGCGGCGCGTAGAATGGGGCATGATCACCTCATCGATGAAGCCCCGCTCGGCCGCCACGAAAGGGTTGGCGAAGCGGTCCTCGTAATCCTTCGTGTGCTGCGCGGTCTTTTCGGCATCGCCCAGATCGGCGCGGTGCAGGATCTCTGTGGCACCTTTCGCGCCCATCACTGCCACCTCAGAGGTGGGCCAGGCGTAGTTGAAATCACCGCGCAGGTGCTTGGAGGCCATCACCACGTAGGCGCCGCCATAAGCCTTCCGCGTGATCACCGTCACCTTGGGCACGGTGGCCTCGCCATAAGCAAAAAGGAGCTTCGCGCCGTGCTTGATGACGCCGCCATATTCCTGCGTCGTGCCCGGCAGGAAGCCGGGGACATCGACGAATGTGAGCACCGGGATCTCGAAGGCATCGCAAAAGCGGACAAAGCGCGCGGCCTTGCGCGCCCCGTCGATGTCGAGGACACCTGCGAGCACCATGGGCTGGTTGGCCACCACCCCCACGGTCGATCCCTCGAGCCGGATGAAGCCCGTGATCATGTTCTTGGCGAAATCCTCCTGCACCTCGAAGAAATCCCCTTCATCCGCGGTTTTGTGGATGAGCTCCTTCATGTCGTAGGGCGTGTTGGGGTTCGCGGGCACGAGCGTGTCGAGGCTCTCATCGATCCGGTCGGGCGCGTCGAAGAACGGCCGCTTGGGCGGCATCGCGCGGTTGTTGAGGGGCAGGAAATCCACGAGGCGGCGGATCTCGGCGAGCGCCTCCACGTCGTTTTCAAAGGCCCCGTCAGCGACCGAGCTCTTTTTCGTGTGGGTCGAGGCCCCGCCCAGCTCTTCGGCGGTCACCACCTCGTTGGTCACCGTCTTCACCACGTCGGGCCCGGTGACGAACATGTAGGAGCTATCGCGCACCATGAAGATGAAGTCCGTCATCGCGGGCGAATAGACCGCCCCGCCCGCGCAGGGCCCCATGATGACAGAAATCTGGGGCACCACGCCCGAAGCCATGATGTTGCGCTGAAAGACCTCGCCATAGCCTGCGAGGCTGTCGACGCCTTCCTGGATGCGCGCGCCGCCGGAATCGTTGATCCCGATGACCGGCGCGCCGTTTTGCATGGCCATGTCCATGATCTTGCAGATCTTTTCCGCATGGGCCTCGGACAGCGAACCGCCGAACACGGTAAAATCCTGGCTAAACACATAGACCAGACGGCCATTGATGGTGCCGGCCCCCGTCACCACGCCATCCCCGGGAATGCGCTGGTCCTCCATGCCGAAATCGCTGCAGCGATGCTCGACGAACATGTCGATCTCTTCAAAACTGCCGGGATCTACCAGGAGTTCG
>JBCBME010000122.1:0-7033 GCA_039822945.1 Pseudomonadota bacterium | reverse complement strand
GCTGTCGAATCTCAACATGGGTCTGTCGATCTTCCTTCTGCTCTTCTTCTTGCTCTTCGGCTCGACCTTCTTTGGCCTGCAGGCGCTGGTGCTCGGCATCTGGGATTACATCGTGGCTCTCCCGGCAATGCTCTTCACCGTGTGGCGCGGTGACGGGGTGGAAGGCTCGGTCGCGACCCAGCTGGAAGGCTGGCAGGGCGGCTGGAGCGTCTTCTACTGGGCCTGGTGGATCGCCTTTGCACCCTTCGTGGGTCTCTTCCTTGCGCGCATCTCCAAGGGTCGGACGATCCGTGAATTCGTGCTGGGTGCGATCATCGTCCCCTCGCTGATGTGCTTTGTCTGGTTCACCTGGGCTGGCGGCACGGCGATCGATCTGGAGCTGACGGGCGGTGCCAATGGCGTCATCAACAGCGCCCCGGATGGCGACAAGATCTTTGCGACGGTCGTCTACATGTTGCCGGATCTTCTGGGCTACTTGATGTCGCTCGTGATCGTGATCCTGCTTCTCACCTATCTGGTGACGACAGCAGACTCCGCCGTTCTGATCGTGAACACAATCAATGCAGCCGGTGACGAAGGCCCCAAGGCCAAGCCCCATATCTACTTCTGGGGTGTGGCGCTCGGCGCGGTCGTGGCAGCGCTCCTCATTGCAGGTGGCGCTGGCGGCGGTGGCCTAAGGGCGATCCAGACTGCCATGGTCATTGGCGCATTGCCCTTCTCTGTGGTGATGGTCCTTCAGGGCGTAGCGCTCGTGAAGGCGATCTACAACGACGCCCGCCGTGAGCGGGAGGGTGTGCCGACCACCATGGAGGATGACGGGTCGGTCCCTGCCGAGTAACCGCCCCTTGTGACACGAGAACGCCGCTCCATTCGGGGCGGCGTTTTCACGTTTGGGAGGGGGGCGCGCTCCCGGCCTCCTTCAGGACCTGCCCCATAGCACGCAGGAGTTTCCGTACCTCTGCGTCATGGCGCGCCTCGTGGTGGCTCACGAGCCACTGATCGTGGGTCAACGCCTCGATTGTCTTTCCGCGACGCAAATCCGGGTGCGCGTCGCCCACGAAGGTCGGCAAGACGGCGCGCGCCGCCCCCGCCTGAGCGAGATCGAGCGCCGTTCGGGGGTGGGAGACCTCGATGGTGGGGCCGTCCTGTGCGCCCACCCATGCCGCTGAGGGCGTCGGACCTTGCACCGCGGCCCAAGGGGCACGGCGGGGCCCGTAGACGGCAAACCTGACTTGCCCCACGCGCCGCGCTGCGAGCCCAACTTCGACGGGGCGCGCATTGCGAATTCCGATCACGGCCTCCCGCCGCGCGATGTCGAGCTTGTGCTCTGCCGCGATGAACCTGAGCCGCGCGGTAGATGGAAAGCGTTCCGTGTGACGGCAAAGGAGCCATGTGACCCAGGCCCCGGCGGAAATCTTGATGAGCGGTGGACGCTCGGCCGCGAGAAGCGGTGCAATCTCGGCCTCGGCCCGTTCGGCCCGGGCGAGAAGCTTTTCCCCCTCTGACGTCAGGGCGTATCCCCGCGCGTGACGCTCAAAGAGCGCGGCGCCAAGCCTGGCCTCAAGCGCGAGCATCCGCCGCCCCAGCGTAGGCGCCGAAGATCCTGTAACGCGTGCCGCGCCCGCAAGGCCCGACTGCCGCGCGACGGCAAGGAAAAGGCGCAGGTCGTCCCAGTTCGTTTCACTCATGAAATGCAGATTACACTTTATTTCATCGCACGCGAGCTCCTTGCACGGCATCACAGCCACCAAAGGAGATCGCTATGCACAGATTGGGATTGGGCTGCTGGCCCCTGTCGGGCCCCATGTTCATGAACGGCAAGAGCGTGGGCTACGAGAGCTGCCCTCCGGAGGAGGCGATGCGCATCCTCCACGCGGCTTTGGACCACGGGGTGACGCTCTTTGACACCGCCCAAGCCTATGGCTGCGGCGCGGGAGAACGCCTCGTGGGTGCAGCCCTCAAAGGCAGAGAGGCGACGATCATCACAAAAATCGGGCTCGGGATCGATGAGGAAACGAAAACGATCACCGGCCTGCGCACCGATCCCTCCGAGGTACTGCCCGCTATCGAAGAGAGCCTCAGGCGGCTCGGGCGGGACACAATCGATGTCGTGCTCCTCCATCCACAGGAGATCGATGTGGCTGTCGCAGACCCCATCCTTGAGGCACTGGAGGGTGCGGTGACCGCCGGGAAGATCGGTGCCTTCGGCTGGTCCACCGACTTTCCGGAAAAGGCCCGCGCGCAGACACGGTTCACCGCTGCCACCTATATCGAGCACGTCATGAATGTCTTTCTGGACGCATCGGATCTGCGCGCGGTCACCGAGCCTGCAGGCCTGACATCGCTCATCCGGTCGCCGCTCGCGATGGGGGTTCTCGCGGGCCGCTTTGACGGGGGGCGCACGATTGCCGCGGGGGACGTGCGCGTCGAGGCCCATGGGGGCATGGACTGGTTTGACGGGAATGCGGCCCATCCCCGCTTTGCCAAGCGGCTTGATGCGGTCCGGGAGCTCTTGAAGACGGGCGGGCGGACGCTGTCGCAGGGCGCGTTGTCGTGGCTTTGGGCCCATGGCGATCACATCGTTCCCGTGCCCGGTGCGTCGAAGGTTGCGCAGATCAAGGACAATGCCGGGGCGTTGGCTTTCGGCCCCCTACCCCCAGACGTGATGGACGAAATCGCAGGCCTTATCCCCGCCGAGCCCTGGCAAAACAGGCCACTCTGAAGGCTGCGGGCGCGCGATATACGCGCCCGCAGGAAGGGCTTACTTCGCGCCGATGCGCACGAGATCCCCATCGAAGGTGGGAATGGAGAGGACGAAGTCATCCGTCGGGTAGCAAAGCGCCTGCTCCTCCAGCATCCCGATGGCGATGGCTTCACCCATCCGCAGGCTGTCGTAGTAATCCGAAAAGTAGTGGACCCCCGCCATGTTGCGGCCGATGGAGATGTTGGCGGCGAGCTTGTTGAGCTCCCCTTCCAGCGTCAGAGGGCACTCGGCCTTGTAGGTGTCGAGGGAACCACCACCCGCGGCGGTCTGGTAATAGAGCCCTTCCTCGATGTCGTGAAAAAAGCCGATGCGGCCCGCGCTGCAGGGATCGCTCGTCCGCTTCGTGCCGAGGACGGCGCCGGTGTCAAAGAACGCCTTCACGATCGTCGTGCAGGCGCCTGCTACCGTGGCATGCCCTGCCCCATAGGTCGGGTGCATCGGCGAGCCTTCGGCGAAGGCCATGGGAAGGAGCGCGGTGTTGTCGCCACAAGCCTTTTTGTTGAAGGCTTTGACGGCGTGCACGGTGTCCTTCATCTGGCCGTGAAGCTTGGTGAAGGCCCCGCAGGTGGAGGGGAAGAGCGCGTCGATCTCGCCAGAGCGGTGCACGCGGGCGGCAAGTGCCTCGGGCCGCAAACGCAGGTGATTGTTGAACTTCTGATAGCGCACCGCCTTGAGCGCACGCGTCGCCACCTCTGTCACCAGCGTCAGGATGTGCGGCCCACCATAGAGCGCGAAGCCCCCTGCATTCTGAGGCACCCGCGTGTTCATCAGCGGGTTGAACATGTCGCGCATGCCCGAGAGCTTCGCAAAGCCCGTATCGAACGGAGCGCCATGGCCCAGCAGGATGAGCGTCGCGTTCAGGTAAGCCTGATAGAGCGCGTCGTAATGCACGTAGGTGGCCAGATCGCGCGGTGTGCAGATGAAGCGCGGCGCGTCCTGAAAATTCTGCCCCGCCGAGCACGGCACGTTGTTTTTGCCCTTGCCCGCGCCGTTAACGTCAAAGCCCTGCTGCACGTCGAGGTAGTCTTCCCAAAGCTGCACGTGATCCTGCCCGGGCACCGCCACCGGCACGCGCTGATCAATGCGCTGCGCGCCGTAGGAGACATAGCCGTCGGCCACGCTCGTCCCTGCGAGATTGTCATTCCCCATGATCATGAACTGCGAGAGGTACGGGCCCACGTCACAGCCCGGGCTCGAGCCACGAAAGACGGTTTGGCGCGTGAGCTCCCCGCCTTCGTTCATCCGAGGACGACCCGGAAACTTGGCGGTTTTGTAGTCCATTGCGTTCAGGCGATCGAGGGAGGCGTTGATCTCGCCCTCGCCTGTCCCGCCACCGCTGTCAAAGCTGGTCAGGGGCACATCGCGGAGGAGCGCGAGTTCGTAGACTTCTGCCATCTCGAAGGCGAGTTCGTCCGAGCACAGCTCGGGCGCGGGTGGCATCGTCACGGCTTGGGCGTCCGGCCCTTCGAGGTCATAGGCGATGCCTGCGGTGGGGGCTTCCCACTTGCGGCGACCGCACTCGTCATCGGTGGGCACGGGCACGCGCGAGGTGAAGGGCTCCACCCAGCCCTCGTCGATGCATCCACGGAACGCATCGAAATGGCTGGCGTCGCGCACGAGGCCGGTGGTGGCATCGTGATCAAGGCCCTTTGAAAACGACATGGCGTAGTGCGCTGAGGCGTAACGCTGTTCGTCCGTGTTGGCCTTGTGTGGGGGGTGGGTCCGATTGCGGGCAGCGGCAGCTGCTTCCACGCGAACGCGATAGGCGGATTCTCTCCGGTCCTTTTGCATGAGATGTCTCCAAAAAATGGATTGTGATCAAAAATTGAGTTTGCACGCGGCGAAAAATACGAGCCGCTGGCGCAACCTTAAGGTGAGGACGCGCTCTCAGAAAGTCAGGAAAACCAGACGCCGCCAATGAGCGGCGATTTGCTGGGACAAGCGCACCGCCTTTGGGGCGGTACGCTGTAATTTCAGTAAGTTAGCGGCGATTTATGCCATCAATTGGTCGAGGCGTGCGCCTGCAATCGACCAGCCGCCATCGGCACCGATGATCGATCCGGAGACGTAGCGCCCGGCCTCGGAGCCCAGAAAGAGGCAGACCTCGGCGACATCATCAGGCGTGCCCATGCGCTGCATTGGCACCGATTTAACGACGGCATTCCGCATTTTTTCGCCTGGCGCGAGGCGGTCCATCCCCTCGGTCCCGTCAATCGGGCCCGGGATGACGGAGTTGACGCGGATGCCCTCTGCCCCCCACTCGATGGCGAGGCACTTTGTGATCATGTCGACGCCTGCCTTTGCCGCGCAGACGTGGATCTGGAAGGGCATCGCCTGCACCGCCTGCGGCGCAGAGATGTTGATGACGGCAGCGGGCCGCGCGAGGTGCTTGTGGGCAGCACGCATCACGTGGAACGTCCCGATAAGGTCGATGTCGACGACGGACTTAAAGCCATTGGGAGAGAGCCCCACGGCAGGTGCCGGGAAGTTTCCGGCAGCGCCTGAGACGAGCACGTCGATCTTGCCTGCAGCCTCCTCAAAGGCGGCAAAGCCCTCGGCAACGTCGTCATAGTTGCGCACATCGTAGGCATAGCCCAAAGCGCCGTCCCCGAGCTTGGCCACGGCGGCGTCGACCTTCTCTTGCTTGCGAGACGCAACAGCCACGCGCGCGCCGGCGGCGGCATAGGCCTCCGCGATGCCGAGGTTGATGCCTGACGTTCCGCCGACGACGAAGACGTTCTTGCCAGTGAAATCGAATGCGGCTTTGCCTGCCATGGTGTTCTCCCGGAGTTGACGTATACGTCATTAGGCCGCGTCCGGGCCGCGGGGCCAGCGTAACGGAACGTCAGACCGAGCCGGCCTCCACGAAGAAGTTGTTTGCCGTGCAGGCGCTCGCGGCGTCTGAGGCGAGAAACATCACCATCTCGGCCACTTCGGAGGGCTCGATCGGGTCAGGCGTACACTGGTTGGCGAGATGGGCGGAGAGCGCCTCCTCGGTCACCCAAAGCTCCTTTTGCCGGTCTGTCATGATCCAGCCAGGCACGACGGTGTTGACGCGAATGCGGTGGGGCCCGAGATCCTTGGCAAAGCTGCGCGTCATGCCGTGAACGGCGGCCTTGGCGGTGGTGTAGACAGGCATGCCGCCGCCCTTTTCCCACCAGCTGTTGGAGCCCATGTTCACGATGGATCCGCCCCGCCCGGCCTCGATCATCGCCGGTGCGCAGGCTTGGGTTGCAAAGAACATGTGGCGCAGATTGGTGGCGATGCGCTCATCGTAATACTCCTCGGTCACCGTCTCCCACCCGTGACGATCATCGCGGGCCGCGTTGTTGACGAGGACCTTGGGCGCGCCGAGCTTGGCGATGAGATTGGCAAACGCCGTCTTGAGGGCCGGAATGTCCCGCAGATCTGCCGTCTCGTAGATCGCTCCGGTTTCCTCGGACATCGCCTGCGCGCCGTCGGCGTCGAGATCCACAAAGCCCACGCGGGCATCTTGCGCGGCAAAGCCCCTCACGATTTCAGCCCCGATGCCAGAGGCACCACCTGTCAAAAGGACAGTCTGGCCGACGAGGCTCGGGTAGGTTGCTCTGATCTCCATGGGCGGGCTCCTTCGCTTGCCCGAGCAGAGCTAACCGATGGTGGCCGGATGGCAAGCGCGGAGATGCGTGCGCGTTGCTTATCAGGACCCGAGCATCCACTCCCCCTCCGGCCAAAACGCGTGGTAGGCGAAGGCAAAGAGGACATCATGCGCCAGGTTCTCTCCGGTGGCGGCATCAAAGACGCGGACAGTGCCCACGTCACGGGCATCCGCGATTGAGCGTGCATCGAGGGCAGAGGCTTGTCCCGCGCTCCAGGTCATGCGGATGCCAGCCTCGACAATCTCACCGGCCTCGGCAAGGCGCGTCAGCGGCCAAGCACGGTCTCCGACACGCACCACACGCACGAGGGGGTTGATCCCATGCGGCGGGTTCTCCCCAGTGTAGAGGAAGGGCCGCGTGGAGCTGTCGTAGTTCACATATGGGTTGGCACCATAGGGGCGGTTATGCCCTGTGGGTTGCATCATGACAGCACCCTCCGGGTTCCGCGCCTTGAACTCAGCCCAACTTTCCATCCACGTCGGCAGGGTTTCGAGCTCAACGCCGGTCATCTCACCCACGATGCCCTCGCCGATGGCCTGCTGCCACCAGCTCTGCGTCTCGCGGTCATACATGATCATGTCAGAGTTGCGGAGCTTGCCTGAGACGCCGAATTCGAGCACCTGACCGTTCG
>JBCBME010000121.1:0-7088 GCA_039822945.1 Pseudomonadota bacterium | reverse complement strand
GTCAAAACGGCGGTCGAGCCCCTCCTTGAAGCTCTTCAGAGCATCGAAGGGATAAAACGCCGTTTTGACGAATTCATGCGCGGCGACATGCCGGTCCAAAAGATCCTTCAGCGGCCCGATGATCTCGCGATCTACACACTGACGTCTCTCTTGCCGATGATCCCTGTCCCCGGAGCGAAGGGGCGCCTGCCCATCCCGGGGCAGCTCAGCTCAAAGTCCGACATGCCGCTTGGCGCGGGTATGGGTTCGTCTGCTGCCGTGGTTGCGGCCACCATTGTGCTTTACGAGGATCTTCTCGGGCAAGAGCAGTCGATCCAGCAGCGATTTGAGAAGGTCCGGTTTTGCGAGCGCTTGCAGCATGGCAAGGGCAGCGCGATTGACGCGTCCGCGGTGGTCTTTGGCGGCCTTAACCGGGTGCAGAGTGACGCGGTGACCCCGATGGATCTCCCCGACGGTCACGGCCTCACCGCTGGCGGTTGGTACTGGGTGCAGCTTGGTACGCCCGTCTCCAAGACGGGTGAATGCGTGGCCAAGGTGCGAGAGATGCATGGCGAGGACACGGCGCTTTGGGCGGAATTCGAGGCCTGCACGGAAGACTTCGCGCAGGTGATCGAAGAGGATGCGAACCCGATTGAGGTCGTACGCGCCAATCACCGGCTGCTGCAGCGTATCGGTGTCGTCCCGCAACCAGCTGCCCGTTTTGCTGATGCCGTAGAGGCACTGGGCGGCGCAGCGAAGGTCTCAGGCGCGGGCGCGGTACGAGGGGACGCTGCGGGCGTCATGCTCGTCTATCTGGAAGATCCCGCGGCCATGGCCACCCTGATGGAAGCCTATCCGGAGCGCCGCTGGGAACCATTGCGCATCTCCATGGATGGCGCCGCGCTCAGCAACGCCCCGGCGGCGGAGATCGCGACCTCATGATCTCCGCCTCTGCCCCGGGCTCGATCATGGTCACGGGCGAACACGCGGTGGTCCACGGCCACGCCGCGCTCGTCGCGGCCATCGATCAGCGCGCGCATGTCACGGTGACGGAGAGATCTGGAACAGGGATTGAGATCCACTCTGCCCTTGGCAACCTGACAGCACCCTTGAGTGAGCTTCGGGCCGAGGGTCCGCTTCGCTTCGTCGTGGCGTGCCTTCTCGCGATCGAGCCAAATGACGGCCTGCGCATTCAAATCATATCCGACATCGATCCAACGTTGGGCCTTGGCTCCTCTGCGGCAGTAACAATTGCGGCGCTTGGCGCGCTGGCTCAACTCACGGGTAAAGTCGTCGATCTGCACGCCGAAGCCCTTGCCATCGTTCGCACGCTGCAGGGGCGTGGCAGCGGGGCTGACCTTGCTGCATCGCTTCACGGGGGGCTCGTAAGGTATCAGTTAGGGCACCCGACGGAGAAACTGTCGATACCCCCTGCGCTCTCTCTCAAATACGTGGGTTACAAGACCCCAACGGGGGACGTCCTTAAGCAGGTCGAAGAGGCATGGATGGGCCGCGACGCATCAGAGCTCTATGCCCGCATGGGCAAGGCATCCGACGCCGCGATCGCCGCCGCAAAGGCGCGGGATTGGGCGACGATGGCCGCTGCACTCGATGAATACCAAGGGCTCATGGTCGAACTTGGGGTGTCGGATCCCGCGCTTGATGCGCTCGTGGAAGCTGGTCGGGGAGAGGCGCTGGCTGCCAAGATCTCGGGCTCGGGCCTTGGTGATTGTGTGTTGGCGTTTGGCGGCGTGCCACACGGCTGGGAACGGGCGAAAGTGGCGGGGCAAGGGCTTATGATCCATGACTAACGCCTTCGATGCAGTCCTTCCCGATACGCTTCCAGGGCCCAGAGAGGCGGAGGGCTATGCCCCATCGAACATTGCCTTGTCGAAGTATTGGGGTAAGCGGGATGTCGCTCTCAATCTGCCCCTCAATTCATCCCTCTCCATCTCGCTTGCAGAGTGGGGGACCACGACACGGATCGCACCCACCGAAGAAGACAGTCTGACCTTCAATGGCGAGGCGCTCACCGGCGGTGGATTTGCGGGGAAGGTGTGGGGTTTCGTCGATCGATTTCGGCGTCGTCAGCGCATCCCGCTGAAGATTGAGACCGAGAATTCGATCCCGACGGCTGCGGGGCTCGCCTCATCGGCCTCGGGATTTGCTGCGCTAACATTGGCGCTCGACGCGGCGTTCTCGCTCGAGCTTCCAAAGACGCAGCTTTCCATGCTCGCTCGTTTTGGATCGGGCTCTGCGACCCGCTCCCTCTGGCACGGATTTGTGCGCTGGGATCTCGGGCAGCGTCCGGATGGGATGGATAGCCATGCGGCCCCAATCGACGTCGCTTGGCCGGACTTCCGCATCGCGATCCTGGCCGTGGACACTGGGCCAAAGGCGCAGTCGTCCCGCGATGGCATGGGCCACACCGTGGAGACCTCACCCCTCTTTGCACCGTGGCCAGCAAGAGCAGAAGAGGATTGCCGGGCCATGGAAGCCCTCCTGCGCAAGCAGGACTTCGCCGCGCTCGGCGCGCTGGCGGAGGCCAACGCGCTGGCGATGCATGCAACGATGATGGCAGCGCGGCCTGCGCTTAGCTATCTGAAGCCTCGGACGTGGGAGCTGCTGGACACACTCTGGGCCGCACGCGCTGAAGGCCTCCAAGCCTTTGCCACCATGGATGCCGGGGCCAATGTGAAGCTCGTTTTCCTGAAAGAGGCTGAGCGCGATGTAAAGAGCCTCTTTCCGGACGCCCTGATCATCGATCCGTTTGGCTATTCTTCATAGGCAAGCGTCGGGCCCTTTTGGGGGCGGAGCCGATCCCAGATCACCCATGCCATCGCCCCCGCAAAGAGGAGCGCCATGGCATACCACGTCAGGGCGTAGCTCAGGTGGTTGTTCCGAAACTCGATGATCGTCAGGCCGCCCCGCGGAAAGGTGCCCGGCGCGGTCTGGTGATCTGCATCGACAAAGTAGGCAGCTGCATTCATGATCCCGGCTGTTTCTGACAGGACGGCGACGTCGCGCGCCACCCAACGCTCCGCCGCTGGATCGTTTGTCTCAAGAAGCGTGCCTTCCGGCTCCGTGATCCGAAGGAGGCCAGTGATCCGCTGCTCCCCTTCCGGGCGCAGGATCTCACCTTCGAAGTTTTGCGGGATGAAACCTCGGTTTACCCAGATCGTGCGGTCTTCGGTCTGGAGTGGTGTCATGAGCCAGAAACCGAAGCCGATGTCTGTGACGGCTTTCACACGCCGCGTTTCCGCGTGGGTGAAGGTTCCCGTCACCTCCACGCGCGTGTACTCATCACGTTCTTCGGTCACAGGCCCAAAGGGAGCGGGGATTTCCGCGGCAAAGGCCCGCGTATCGACGGCCTCGATCAAGTCGACCTTCCACGCCAATCGGCGCACCTGCCAGTTCCCGAGCCCGATCATCGTGACAAAGATCACGAAGGCGAGGCCCAGGATGATGCCGTCGACCCAAAGGGGCCGACGCGCATCGCGCTCGCGGCTCATGGGAGTTGCTCGACCCGTTCGATCAGCTCGTGGGCTGGCATCATGTTTTCCTCCAGGTGGAACATCACCCAGATCGAGCCAGCGAGGATGATGACGAGAAGGACAGCCGTGAAGGCGAGTGACATCGCCTGCCAGCCGTCTTCGTTCCCGAGGGTCACGTGCAGGAAGTAGTAGACGTGCACCATGATCTGCGCGCCACCGAGGATGAAGATGATGGCGATAGCCCAGCCAACTGAGCCTTCCAGCCAGTCGAACATCACGATGCCAAAGGGGATAACCGTGAGCAGGACCGACAGGGCAAAGCCGATGGCATAGCCCTTATACGTGCTCTCATGGTGTTCAGTATCGTGTGCGTGGTCACTCATAGCAGAACTCCGGTGAGGTAGACGAAGCTGAAGACTGCGATCCAGATCAGATCGAGGAAGTGCCAGAAGAGCGAAAGGCACATGACGCGCCGCTTGTTCTCTTCGATGAGGCCCTTTTGCTGGATCTGTGCGAGCAGAACTGCGAGCCAGATTGCACCTGCTGCCACGTGGAGCCCGTGGGTGCCTACGAGCAGCCAGAAAGAGCTGAGAAACGCGGACGCCATGGGCGTAGCACCGATGTGCCACAAGTGCTCAAACTCGTAGATGGAGAGCGACAGGAACGCGAGGCCGAAGACCCCGGTCACGACGAGCCAGAACATCGTGCCGTTCTTTGACCCATTCTGCATCTGGATCATCGCGAACCCGTAGGTGATCGACGAAAAGAGCAACATGAACGTGGCAACGAGGATCATCTCGATCTCGAAGAGGTCCGCAGGCGACGGACCCGCCGCATAGTTTTGCCCAAGGACCGCGTGCACGGCGAAAAGGATGCCAAAGAGCAAGCAATCCGACATCAGATAGAGCCAGAAACCGAGCATGGTGCCGGTCTCATGATGCCCATGCGCGTGCTCGTCCTCCACGACGTGGAAATCGTAGACCGGGGCCTCGGTGGTGCTGGCAAGCCGTGGCCCACCCGCTCCGGTAAAGTCAGGTGTCGCGTCGGTCATTGTGCAGCCGCTACGTTGCCGTAGGCCTCTTCTTTCTGAATGTGTGCGCCTTCGATGTCGGCCACCTCATCGATCGGGACATAGTAGTCGCGGTCGTAGTTGAAGGTATGCGCAATCCCGTAGACGAGGGAGGCCACGGCGGAGGCTGCTGCCAACCACCAGATGTGCCAGACGAGCGCGAAGCCCATGACCGTCCACAGGCCCGAGATCACGATGCCGGTGGCCGTGTAGTGCGGCATGTGGATGGGCGCGAACCCGTCCGACTTTCGCTCATATCCGTTAAGCTTCATGTGCTCCCACGCGTCGCGGCGATAGACCCGCGGCGTGAATGCGAAGTTGTAGTAGGGCGGCGGCGACGACGTGGACCATTCGAGGGTCCGCGCATCCCAAGGGTCCCCGCCCACTGCGAGGCTCTCGCGGTTCTTGATCGATACATAGATCTGCACGAGGAAAGCCAGAAGACCGACCGCGATCAGCATCACCCCGATAAAGGCGGTGAAGAAGTAGCCCGCGTAGATCGTGTCTTCGAACTGGCTCAGGCGGCGCGTCACGCCCATGAGGCCCAGCACGTAAAGCGGCATGAAGGCGAAGTAGAAGCCTACGACCCAGCTCCAGAAGCTGACGACGCCCCACGTGTGGTCAAGCTTGAAGCCAAACGCCTTTGGCCACCAGTAGTTGATGCCCGCGAAGATACCAAAGACCACGCCGCCGATAATGACGTTGTGGAAGTGCGCCACGAGAAAGAGCGAGTTGTGCAGCACGTAGTCTGCCGGTGGGATGGCCAGAAGCACACCCGTCATGCCCCCGATCACGAAGGTCAGCAGGAACGCCACCGTCCACATCATCGGAAGCTCAAAGACGATCCGCCCTTTGTACATCGTGAAGAGCCAGTTGAAGATCTTCGCCCCCGTGGGGATCGAGATGATCATGGTCGTGATCCCGAAGAACGAGTTCACGTCCGCGCCGGCCCCCATGGTGAAGAAGTGGTGGAGCCAGACGATGTAGCTCAGGATCATGATCACGGCGGTCGCGTAGACCATGGACGTGTAGCCAAAGAGCCGTTTGCGGCTGAACGTAGGCACAATCTCCGAGAATATGCCGAAGATCGGCAGCGTTAGGATGTAGACCTCCGGGTGGCCCCAGATCCAGATGAGGTTGACGTACATCATCGGATTGCCGCCGAGATCGGAGGTGAAGAAGTTCGTCCCGATGTAGCGATCTGCGGTCAGCAGAGCCAAGGTCACGGTGAGCACCGGGAAGGTTGCCACGATGAGGATGTTCGTGATGAGCGTTGTCCAGGTAAAGATCGGCATCCGCATCCAGGTCATCCCCGGTGCGCGCATCTTCACGATGGTCACGATGAGGTTGATGCCCGATAGCGTCGTCCCGATACCGGCAATGTTGAGCGACCACAGGTAGTAATCCATGCCAACGCCAGGGCTGAACGTGAGCCCCGAGAGCGGCGGATAGGCAAGCCAGCCTGTAGCGGCATATTCCCCCACGAAGAGCGACACCATGATCAGGATCGCGCCCGATACCGTCAGCCAGAAGCTGAAGTTGTTGAGGAATGGGAAAGCCACGTCACGCGCTCCAATCTGCAGCGGCATGACGTAGTTCATGAAGCCCGTAATGAACGGCATCGCCACGAAGAAGATCATGATGACGCCATGCGCGGTAAAGACTTGGTCGTAGTGATAGGCGGGCAGGTAGCCCACATATCCCGCGCTCGCGAGCGCCTGGTGGCCCCGCATCAGCACGGCGTCGGAGAAGCCGCGCACCAGCATCACGGTGGCCAGCACCATGTACATGATGCCGATCTTTTTGTGATCGACGCTCGTGAACCACTCATCCCAGAGATAGCCCCAAAGCCGGTAGTAGGTCAGCGCGCCCACAAGGGCCGCGCCGCCGAGAACGACCACGATGAACGTTCCCAAAAGGATGGGGTCGTAGAACGGAAAGATGTCCCAGGTCAGCTTGCCCCAGAAGGGGTGGGCCACTTCGGCGCCTTGGGTGCCCCGAATGAGTTGCCCTGCAAAATCAGGTACGGAAGTTGCCACGGTTAGTTGCTCCGCGTTTCAGTGAGATCGCCCGACGGAGGCAGCAGGACAGCGGCGTACCGCTCTTCGTCCGCGCGCAGCTCGGGCTTGAGAAGGGCGAGAAGAGCGCGAGGGTCATCTGCATCACAGAGCCCGGCGAAAATCTCGCGATTAAAGAGACCATCGATGCCGCCGCCACCAAGCGCGTCGACCATCATCTGGTCTTCGAGGCAGAGGGCGCCTTCCACTGTGCACATGTTCAGGATGCGGTCGTAGACGCCATCCTCGAGGCTGGCATAACTCACCACCTCCTCAAACGTGGAGGGGAGCGCGAGTTCGTTGAACGTCTTGTCGCTGAGTTCGCCCGATGACATGGCCCGCATCTCTTCGGTCCATGCCGCAAACTCTTCCTCGGTATCGAAGCTTTTGACGTCAAAGCGCATCTGGCTGAAGCCGGTGCCGTTATAATTTGCTGCAAACCCTTCGTAGGTTCCTGCGGCGTTCAACACAGCGTTGAGCTCTGTCTGC
>JBCBME010000120.1:0-7152 GCA_039822945.1 Pseudomonadota bacterium | reverse complement strand
GGCAAGCTCGGCACCCGTGCGCATAATGTCGGGCATCAGCAGTGGATCCGCGGCATGGACCCGGCATTCCCGGTCGAGCAACGCACCGATAACTGCGCTTTCCCCAGCGTCGGGCAGTGTCCGAGGCAGCCCCGGGCGGCTCAACGCCCAGAGAAGCGCATCAAAGGCGCGGTTCGCGCGGGTCTCCTCAACGCTGGGTGCAGGCGTGGCCATCATCAGAACGTCTCCATATTCACGCGCGTCGCTTCGACACGGCGAAGCACGGCCTCGTCGCCCTCCGACAGCATTTGCGCCTGATCGTCACAGAAGGCCGCGCAATCTGCCGCGCGAACGCCATCGGTCATCGCGAGGTCAATGAGAGCCATGGCCATGGACGCCTCGAGATCATGACCGCGCCGCATGCCGTAGCCGACCGCCTCCCCCCGGCGGATATGCGCCTCGCTGACGAGAACTTCGCCGAGGTGAAACGCGACACCGCGCGCCGTGTCCCGGATCGGCAGCATCACCAAGCCACTGCGAGATTGCACCACCTCTATCTGACCCAGATCGGGGATCAGCGTTTCCGCGAAGCTCTTGAGCTCTGCTTCATTGGCACGCGCGAGAACGCTGAGCCGGTCATCCATCGGAATGCTCCACTGTAAAGGTGACACGGGCAGCCGACCAAATCACGCGGCTGGTCGAGATCGGCGTCCCATCAGGCGTTGCGTCAACGGCGGTGACAACAAGCACGGGGACGTCGGGGTGCTGCTTGAGGGTTCTGGCCTCTTCGGCTTTCGAGGGACGCGAGTAGATTGAGGTTTGGAGACGCACGTAATCATCGATCCCGAAGGACCGGTAAGTCTCCGTCGTCGAGCCAAGGACATCGCGCCGCTCCGCAAAGTCCGGAAACCGCGCCGCGCAGTGGTAAACGCTACCAAAGGCCACCGGGACATCATTGGCCAGGGTGATCCGCTGGCTTTCCACTACTTTGGCATCAGAGTTAAGGAGAAGCGCTTTGGCCACGTCATCCGGGGCCACGATCCGTCTGGCCGCCAAAAGCTGGCCTATTACGTCAACACCTTGTGGGACGAGGTTACGCCGCAGCCGGGTACGCTTGCCAACCTGATACGTCAGCCGGGGTGTTTCGGCGACAAATGTGCCGCGGCCCTGCTCGATGCTGATCTTGCCTTCGCGTGCCAGAGATTCCAAAGCCCGACGCACGGAGTGCCTTCCGATGTCAAAGCGGTCCGCCAATTGCGGCTCCGTGGGCAACTGATCTCCCGACGACAGCCGCCCCTGGCGAATGTCCTCTGAAATTGCATCCCGAATTATGGTCCAGTTTTCGCGTTTCATGCCCGATTCATCCGAATGAATTATTGGTACCGCCCCTGCGTGACACGCACGTGACACTCGCGGCTACTCTAACTGGGATGAAAATGTAGCGCTTGGCGCAAACAAGAGCAGATCATGAGAGCCACACACGCTCTGGAGCTGGCGCGATTGCGGCAGCCCGCCTTTCTCAATGATCCCGGAACGCTGGCCTTTCGGCTACTTTTCAAACGCCTTTGCAAGCAGCGCCTTAAGCGTGTCACGCTCCTGACCGCTTAACGGGCTCAGCAAGTCATCAATCGTCTCTGCGAGCGCGTAGCGCAGCCGCGCCACGGTCTCGCGGCCCGTCGGCGTCAGCTGAATGACACACACACGTCCATCATCGGGCGACTGTGATTTCTCAACCAAGCCTTTGATCCCGAGGGTCTGAAGGAGGCGTGTCACTTGCGCCTTGTCTCGCGCGATTGTCCGCACGAGCTCGTGGATCGCCGTGGGCTCTTGATCCGCAAGCGCCATCAGCACCATGCCGCCGGCCGGGCCGACCCTCTCCTTGTCAAATACTGGCGCTTTGCGCCCAAGGTCGGCGTGGATGCTTCTCATAAAGCGATCAACCAGCTGCCCCACTTCGATGTCGGGCGTCGCATCGGATTTAGTTGACATTATCTACGTTCTATCATTTGTTGTCTTTATCAACCTAATGACCGAACCGGACCCAGGCAACACGGCCCACTGGGATCCTTCGGCTGCTCGCAACGCAAAATGGGGGAAGATCAATGAAAACCGCGAAGCTGCTCGCACATCTCACTGGGGTCCTTGCCTTAGGTGCGGCTCACTCTGCCGCCGCTGATGCACCGATGTCAGCGACAGTGCTCGAGTTTGCCGACCCGACAACACTCTTTGTTGCCGATAGTGCGGGCGCGGCCATTCATGCCTACACGCTGCCCGAGGCCGCTCCGGCCACCGCCTCAACACCCTACACGTTCGAAGGGTTCAGCCGCGCGCTGGCAGGCATGCTGGGCGTGGCGGAAACTGAGATCACCTTCAACGATCTCGCCGTGAACCCGGCGTCTAAGGCAGCCTATGTCTCCCTCACCGTCGCGGCGCAGCCTGCCCTTGTGATGGTGACGCCGGAGGGAGAGATTTCGCAGCTTGATCTGGCGGCGCTGCCATCAACGAGCACGACGCTCAGCACGGCACCCGACGACGGCGTCTCGTTCTGGCGCGACATTCCGGCAGCGACGCTCACGATCACGGATCTCGACTTTGCCGATGGCACCCTTTTCATCTCGGGGCTCTCCACCGGTGAGTTTGCCTCGACACTCAGCCAGGTGCAGTATCCTTTTGGCAGCGCGGCCCAGTCCACAAGTGTCGAGATCTATCACGCGGTCCACGACCAGATGGAAACGCGCGCGCCCATTCGCGCGATGGAGATCGTGGACCTCGATGGCGTGCAGACGGTGGTGGCGGCCTACACATGCACCCCGCTGGTCACTCTTCCCACTGCAAGCCTCACGGACGGGGCGCATGTCACAGGCAACACCATTGCGGAGCTTGGCTTTGGCAACACCCCACTTGAGGTTCTGTCTTTCGATGTCTTCGATCAGTCCGGGAATGCGTCGACATTTGTGATGGTCGTCAATCGAGAGCTTCAGGCGAACCTCATTCCGATTGAGGCGGTCGCAGAGGCAGCCGTTCTGCCGGGCCTTTCAGAGCCCATCGGAATGGGCGGTGCGGCCGGTCTCGCGACAATGCAGACGCCCATGAGCGGGGTCTATCAGGCCGCCGACCAGGACCCGCAGTTTTTGCTGGCGCTCAAGCGCAACCTCGACACCGGCGCGATGGATCTCGTCTCGATCCGCAAGGGAGTCTACCTGCGGCTCAGCGACTTCATCTCCGAATACGACTTTCCGGATTACGTCTACGCCGAGAACCAAGCGGGCCAAGGCATCCGCGGGTTTCACAACCTGATGAAGACGGAGGAAGGGTTTCCAGAGCTCGTCGAGTGATGCGGTGGGTCGTGGCATTGGCGATCGCCGTCTCGATGGCGGCGGGCGCCCTGAGGGCCTGTGACGCGGAGCAGACCGTTGTGACTGACGTGTACCCCACCGGGGCGACGCTTCCTGAGAACCTGCTGCGCGTCTACATTTACTTTTCCGCCCCCATGGGGCGCGGCGATATCCTGCCAGCGATTGATTTGTTGGACGCTCAGGGGCGCGCGGTTGAGGGCGTGTTTCTCTCCAACCGGTACGATCTGTGGTCCGCGGATCGCACGCGTTTGACGCTCCTCCTCGATCCGGGCCGCGTGAAGACGGGCTTGCAGGCGAATGTGGCAATGGGGCGGGCCTTGGTTCCGGGAGAGACCTACACGCTCCGGATCTCGGAAACCGCTGAGGATGCGCAAGGCTGCACGCTCGCCTCACACCACGCGGTTACATTCACGGCCACAGAGCCGGATCTTTCATCGCCATCGCCCGCAGAATGGCAGCTGATCCGCCCTGCGTCCGGGACACGGGAGCCGCTGACTGTCATCCTTGACGGGCCGGTCGATCATCTCTCGCTGGCCTACCGTCTTCGCGTGATTGGCCCGGACGGCGCGCCGGTGCCCGGGCGCATTGATCTCGGCGCGGAAGAAACCCGCTGGTTCTTCAGGCCGCGCCAACCGTGGCCCGTCACGCCGCACCGGCTGGCCATCGACCCCATTTTGGAGGATCTTGCAGGCAACCGTCCCGGCGCGCTCTTTGATCACCCCGTCGGTACGCCGACCCGTCCATGGCACCGCATGCTCGAATTCTCCCCTACCCCGCCCTAGTCCGCCCCGCTGCTGTCGCCCGGGGCTTTCCCGCGCCAGCACTCAACGAGGTTGCTCACATGCCGAGAAGCCAACCGCCTCTTACCGCGCTCCTGAAGAGCGAGCTGCCTAGGGCGCGCGCACCATGACAGAGCTCACCATGCCCGCAGCCCGAGACTTTGGCTGGGCTCTCAAACCCAATGACAGCGCGCTGTTCGACATTCATGAACGCCCCAACGGGCAGTTCAGCGTCGTCTTGAACCACGCGCTCCTCCGAGGCGTGCGCGCGGAGATGATCCATTGGTGGTTTCTGAACTTCACCCGCTTGTCCGTCAGCCTTCCAGACACGCCGGGCTATGAGGGAACGAAGGTGCCGGCTTATCTGCTCTGGCACCCGCAAGACCATGTCAGCGCCGAGCTCTCTGGCCCGACGGGGCAAGGCGGCGCGCCGCAGCGGGGCACCAAGATCCGAATTCGCGAGGCCATGCAGTACGAAAAGCACGGGTGGAGGTATCCGGTCGATTCCGAGCTTGAGGTCCACGACGTGGGGCCGGACGGCTGGGCCATGGGAAAGACCCTGCCTCTCTTTGGACCCGTGATGATGCTCCGGATCCATTTTCGCGATGTCTACGATGGCGATGCGCATCTCGGAATGCATTACCATTATGAGATCGTCATTGGTACGAGCGCCAAAAACCCGGTGGCCCGCTTCCTGAATGGGCGCCTGTCATCCAAGTTCGGGCCTGAGTTCTTTGCAGCCTGGCAGCGACACAACGTGATCGAAGTCGGAACCTTCGAGAACTTTCTGCCCGCCCTTTTTGCGCAGAGAGACGACGTGACAAACCTCGTCTATCGCCGCGATCAAGATCCCGCCCCCTCAGCCGGTCAGTCCCCCGCTCAATCAGGCTATGACGCCGCGCTCTTTGAAGAACGTGTGATAGGCTATGCAAGTGCGAAGGATCCATACGCCTTTCAGGCGTTCGACAAACCATCCTTCCTTTGAGCGAGACAGAGACCACCCCAACCTACCCTGACGTTCTGATGCACTGATCCCGCCAGCCACATTCACCCCCTGAAGAATGGAGCCCGCCATGAGCCAAAACCCCAAGATCTCCCCCGTCGAGGACGGACCACTGATCGTCGACGCGCCCCCAAACCTGACAGGCTCAGTGGAGGCCGACCTGAATGACAAGGACCGCGTGGCACTCTGCCGGTGCGGAGCTTCGGCGAACAAGCCGTTTTGCGACGGCGCACATGCAAAGCTCGGATTTGCGAGCGCTCCAGATCACTCAAGGCTCCGAAACGCGCCCATCGAATACGTGGGCGACGTCAACGGCGCATCTGTCACAATCAGCTACACGCCGGTCCTTTGCACGCACGCAGCTCAGTGTCAGGCCCGCGCCATTGCGGTCTTCAATCCAAAGCAGAAACCGTGGATTCAGCCTGAGAACGGCACGCTTGAAGGCATCATGGATGTCATCGCAGCCTGCCCCTCAGGGGCCTTGCGCGTCGCCGTCGGCGCGCAGCCCGGACAGCACATGACCACCGGTGAAGTCTCCATCCAGGTGGAAAAGGACGGGCCATATCACGTCACCAACGTGCCGCTCGACGCCGAGTTCAATGGTGCCGGTGCCAGCCGCGCAAAATACTCGCTCTGCCGCTGCGGGCTTTCAAAGAACAAGCCGTTTTGCGACGGCTCCCACTACGATCAACACTGGTCGGATGGCACGTGAGATCCGCGAAATAGACGATGCCGCCTTTGGCGTCGTCTATGGATCGATCTCGGTCATGGCCTTGCTGATGGCCATACATCCTCCCGTCGAGGACCCAGGCAAGAAGGCGCTCTTGGTCTTTGGCACGGTCTGTGTTGTTGCCGTCGCCAAAGCCTACGCTGAACTCTGCGAGCGGATGCTGAAGTCGGGCGCAGCGGCGAGGTGGTCAGACGTCAAGGCTGTCTGGCACCATAGCCAAACCGTGCTTTTGGCTGGCAACGGACCAACCCTCGCCTTTCTCTTCGCCGCGCTTGGCGTGATCAGCCCGGACTTGGCGCTAACGCTCGCGCAGGTCCTCGCGATAGGGCTGCTCAGCTGGTTTGGCGGACGTATTGGCTGGCGCGTGCGGGGTAGCGTCCTGAGTATGGTGGCGGGTGCAGTTTTGACCGGCGGACTGGGTCTTCTGATAACGTCGCTAAAGTTTTTGCTCCACTAGCGACATTGCGTCTGACGTTCAGACCCCTGTTAAATGCGGGCTCTTTCGGCTGGCATTCATCTTGTGGCGGCAGTCTGGCGGAGAGCTGTCTTTCGCGGCCGACTTCATTTTGGTGGTCAAATTCCCCCCAAAGAATCCGCGGGCAAGATGGCGAAGCTTTTGATGAAAACGACTTCGTTCACATCCGCCGAAGCTGCCTTGCCAATGGGCGATCCGGCCGTCATTTAACGGGTCTTTCGAGAGCAAGGATAAACCGAGAATGCCTTGCCGTTTGAAACCGATCTTGCCGGGTCGCAGTTGGAAGATCCGCACTTCACGGCGGCCTCTCGGCCTTTGAGCGTTTCCTCCCAAATGCGAAAGGTGAAGCACAAAACCCCATCATGGGATCGCACTGGCTTTGCAACTCGAGCCCGCAAGCATTGGGCTTCCCGAACATACCAGAATGAATGCTGGCAATTTCCGGCATGGGATTGATGTCCTAAGCGGCGCGCCGCCACGCCAAACGGAAGCAACAAAAGACGTTTCAGTCGACAGGTGGCATCGAGGACGATCGAGGCGACTTGGTGGGTGGCGGAGGCTGTGGGAGCCATCGCCAACGAGCGGACGGCCCCAACCACTTGTTTTAAAATGAAACCTTTACAACAAGGCGCACCAAGTGTTGATGCATTTGTTGATGGAGCAATCAGCGGCTCTACCTGACATCAACCCTCCTTCGGTGCGTTGTTAGCAAATCGTCGCGCGTCGCTAACTTGAACTGCAGCCAGGCTTTGCTCCGTCCAAATGGAATGGTGCATCTACACAGAAGTGTGGTGTAGGACGTGTTTTTCTTCCCGGCGCCTATCTTGGCG
>JBCBME010000119.1:0-7198 GCA_039822945.1 Pseudomonadota bacterium | reverse complement strand
GTCACCATGTTCATGTCCCGCGAGGAGTGATGCACAGCGTGCTGTGTCCAGAGGAGACGGACCTCATGGGCGATCCTGTGCTCCCAGTAATAGGTGATATCGGCGAGCAGGATCACGAGGGCCACGCTCCACCACGTGACCGGGATCGACCATGGCAGAGCCGCGGCGATGATCCAGTAGATGCCGTATGCGCTCGTCAGGATGAGCGCATTGACGACGACATAGGGGATCTGGGTCGAGGCGCTGGCGAGCATCTCCCCGATGGTTTTGGCGCGCAGCTCCCCCTTGAAGAGCATCTCGGCGATCTCGATGAGGAGGATCGCGCCCCCGATGAGAAAGAAGACCTCATCGATCTGTGTGGTCAAAGCCTCTAGGTTCACGATCTTTCTCCTTTCAGGCCGTTGGTGAGGGTGCGCCAGGCGAAATCGGCGGCTTGTTTGGGGGTGGCGTCGCCCGTCAGCACGACCGACCAGGCGGCGTAGACGAGGTTTTCATAGGCCTCCACGAGCCAGATCGCGGGGACATCGGGGGCAAAGCCCCCTTCCTGCTTGGCCTCTTCCATCGAGGCGTGCAGCTCTTCGCGGCTGGCCGTGTAGGCGGCGGCGACGTCTGGGTCAGTGTCCTGCCAGTCTTGCGCCAGAAACCACTGCCGATTGGCGAGCGGCACCACGGCGTGGAAGGCCAGCGCCAAGGCCTCTGTCGCGCTTTCAGCGTCAGAGGTGGCTGCCTCCACGGCACGGTCGAGCTCCTCGGAGGCCACGAGGGAGAGCGCGCGGATCAGCTCCGCGCGGCCCGGAAAGTGGCGATGCAAGGTCGCGCGCCCCACGCCCGCATGTTGGGCAACATCGCCGAGCGACGCATTGGGGTGCTTTGAAAAGACCGCGAAGGCGGCCTCGATGATGGCATCACGGGTTTTGGGTCGGACAGTATTCATGAGACATCAATGTCTCATTTGAAACACCATTTTCAAGACCCGCGCTCAAAATTTCTGTGTCGACCCGCGACGGAAATCGCCTCCGGCTCCGTAGAAGGTGGCAAATGAGGGATCAGACATGAAGAAAACAACACTCCTTTTGGCGTCACTGCTCGTGGCGCTCGCGGCCTTTTACGCCTGGCATACTCCGCGCGGGGGGCCTTTGACGGACGCGGAGGTGGACGCCTTCATCGCCACGCAAGCTGCACGTGCGGGCAGCGCGTGGACGGATGAAGAGGCGTTCGAGGCCTTTCTGCGCGCCGATGACGGGCGTCCGTTCGTGATGATCAACCTCATGGAATACCGCGAGATGGCCGAGTACCCGGAGGGCGCGGCGCCTGCGGAGAACATGACCGGGGCGGAGGCAGACATGCTCTACGGGCAGGCGGTCTTTCCGCAGCTCCTCCTGCGGGGCAGCTATCCCGTGGCACGCGCGACCCGCCATGAGACCATCATCAACTCGGTCGGCGAGACCGTGGGCGCGTTCGAGTCCTTCGCGATGGTGCGCTACCGCAGCCGGCGGGATCTGATCGACATGCTGGCAAGCGATGCCTTCGGGGACGCAAATGGGCACAAATGGGCATCGCTTGAAAACACGCTCGTGGCCCCCTCGACCTATGACGTTTCGTTCAAGTTCATCAACTTCGCCCCCGCGTTTCTGCTGTTGGGTGTGGGCGTGGTTTTGGGCGGAGCCCTGCGCGACCACCGCCGCCGGCGTGAGCCCTTCTGATTGGCCAAGTGCCGCACCGCACCGGGATGGGCACGGGGCGAACTGCGGCTTTGTCTCCCGCCGGGGCTAGGGCACGCAAATCACCTGCCCGGTGAGCGCGCCCTCGACGCTTTTGGCGTAGGCGAGGCCCACATCGTGCGACGTCACGGGCCGGTGGCCGGGAAACCACGCGCCATACCGAGGCGCGGAGACATCGAGCATCCCCGGGCTGACCACATTGATCCGCACGCCGCGCGTCATCTCGATCGCGGCGCTTTTCACAAAGCCCGCAAGCGCGCCATTGGCCGCTGCCGCATTGCTCCCCATCGGGATCGGATCGCGGTCGAGGATGCCACTGGTGAGGGTAAAGGATCCGCGCTCGGCGATGCGATCGAGCCCCGCAAGGACAAGGTTGACCTGCCCCATGAGCTTTTGCTGAAGCCCCACGAAAAACCCCTCCGGTGTCATCTGATGCAGGGGCGCGAAGGTCACGTCGCCCGCGCAGGAAACCACCGCATCAAAGGCGCCGAGCTGCGTGTAGAGCGCATTCACGGCGGCGATATCGGACATGTCGACACGCACGTCGCCAGAGCTGAGCCCGACCGAGACGATCTCGTGCCGTTGCGCGAGCTCGCGGTGCGCCGCGCGGCCAATGTCGCCCGAGGCACCGATCAGAACGATCCTCACGCCCTGCCTCCCAGGATTTCGTCATACCGCTTCAGCTTGCGCGTCAGGATCGACTGGCACGCGTCGAGTTCGGCCCGGCGTTCGTCCATACGCGCGCGGTGGGCAAGAAGCGCGGCCTTCCGCTCTGCGACCGTGGCCTCGCCCGCAGCGTAGAGATCGGCGAATGCACGCATCTCCGCCATGGGCATGCCAGTGGCGCGCAGCGACGCCAGCAGGAGGAGCCAGTCACAATCTGCCGGGGAAAAGGCGCGATGGCCGTCCGCGCCGCGGCTCACAAGCGGGCAGAGCCCGGAGCGCTCGTAGTAGTGGATGGTCGAAATGCTCAACCCGGCGATCTGTGAGACTTCTGCGATTTTCACTGTGCGCTCCACCTGTTTCGGCTGCCGATACCGCCCTCAAGCAGCTTCAGGTCAAGGCGTTTCTCGGGGTTGGCTGCGCGGTTCTGCGGGGTGGTGAAGGTCGGCGCGGCCTCGCTCCCGCATCGCAATTGGGCGATCTCTTGATGCGCCGTGCCACGAGCTTTGCGCGCTTATAGCAAATATGGCTCACCCCCGAGACGACGAAAAGAAGGGCTCTTCGAGCGTATTGGAAGCGTCCGCTGGGTCACTGCGCGCAAAGAAAAAGCCCCGCCGAAGCGGGGCTTTGATCGCTTTCTTGGGTCCGGCTCAGTCGATCAGCGGGACAAGCTTGTCAAAGCTCTGCTTGGCGTCGCCGTAGAACATCCGCGTGTTCTCTTTGAAGAAGAGCGGGTTCTCGATGCCCGAATAGCCCGTGCCCTGCCCGCGCTTGGAGACGAAGACCTGCTTGGCCTTCCAGCACTCGAGCACCGGCATGCCAGCGATGGGGCTGTTGGGGTCGTCCTGGGCCGCGGGGTTCACGATGTCATTGGAGCCGATGACGATGGCCACGTCGGTATCCGGGAAGTCATCGTTGATCTCGTCCATCTCGAGCACGATGTCGTAGGGCACCTTGGCCTCGGCCAGAAGCACGTTCATGTGGCCCGGCAGGCGGCCCGCGACGGGGTGGATGGCAAAGCGCACCTCCTTGCCCTTGGCGCGGAGCTTGCGCGTGAGCTCGGCCACGGTCTGCTGGGCTTGTGCGACGGCCATGCCATAGCCCGGGATGATGACGATGCTGTCGGCCTCGTTGAGCGCGGTGGCCACGCCGTCGGCGTCGATGGCGATCTGCTCGCCCTCCACAGCCATCTGCTCGCCTGCTGCAGCGCCGCCCCAGCCCCCGAGGATCACGGAGACAAAGCTGCGGTTCATGGCCTTACACATAATGTAGCTGAGGATCGCACCCGAGGAGCCCACGAGAGCACCCACCACGATGAGGAGGTCATTGCCGAGGCTGAAGCCAATCGCGGCTGCCGCCCAGCCCGAGTAGCTGTTGAGCATGGATACGACGACCGGCATGTCCGCGCCGCCGATGCCCATGATCAGGTGGTAGCCGATAAAGAGCGCCAGAAGCGTCAGAAGCACCAGCGTCCAAGAGCCCGAGCCGCCCAGATACATGAACATGAAGACCACGGAGAGCGCGGCTGCTGCCGCGTTGAGCATGTGCCCACCCGGCAGCTGTTCGGCATTGGTGGAGATCTTGACCGGCAGGAGCGAGGAGCCGCCCGCAAGCTTGGCATAGGCGATGACGGAGCCCGTGAAGGTCACAGCACCGATCCAGATGCCGAGGACGAGCTCGACCCGCAGGATCGTGATCTCCACAAAGATCTTCTTGGCGATGAGCGCACCGAAGGCCGAGAGGCCGCCGATGACCTCTTTGGGCATCGCGTCATAGGCACCGGGCGCGCCGAGCACCTGACCATTGTCGGCAAAGAGCGCGGCTTGCGCGTTGATCATCATGTCGGCGTTGAAACCCACAAAGACCGCCGCGAGACCCACGAGGGAGTGCATGATGGCCACAAGCTCGGGCATCTGCGTCATCTGCACGCGCGTGGCGAGCTGGTAGCCCACCGCCGCGCCGATCATGATCAGAACGATGGAGGCGCCCGCAAGCCCCTGCCCCGGTCCGATGAGGGTGGCCACAACGGCGATGGCCATGCCCACGATGCCGTACCAGACGGCGCGCTTGGCACTCTCCTGCCCGGACAGACCGCCCAGCGACAGGATGAAGAGAACAGCGGCAACGACGTAAGCCGCGATAGTAAATCCGAATTCCATGGTGCCTGGCCCCTTAGGATTTCTGGAACATGGCGAGCATGCGCCGTGTCACGAGGAAGCCGCCGAAAATATTGACGGCCGCCATGAGAACGCCGAGCCCGGCGAGGATGGTGATCAGCGCACCAGACGACCCGATCTGGATCAGCGCACCCAGGATGATGATCGACGAGATCGCGTTCGTCACAGCCATGAGCGGCGTGTGGAGCGAGTGCGACACGTTCCAGATCACCTGGAAGCCGATGAAGACCGAGAGCACGAAGACGATGAAGTGCTGCATGAAGCTGGCAGGCGCCACGGTGCCTACGAGCAGGATGAGCGCGCCGCCCGCGGCGATGAGCCCGGCCTGCGTCTGCGTCTGCTTTTTGAAGGCGGCGGCCTCTTCGGCCTTGATCTCTTCGGGCGTCTTCTCCGGCGGCTTTTCCTTCGGCTGCGCGGCGATCGCGTTCACCTTGGGCGGCGGCGGTGGGAAGGTGATCTCGCTCTTGTGGGTGACAGTTGCGCCGCGGATGACGTCGTCTTCCATGTTGTGGTCAACGACACCGTCCTTCTCGGGCGTCAGATCCGTCATCATGTGGCGGATGTTGGTGGCGTAGAGCGTGGAGGATTGCGTGGCCATCCGGCTCGGGAAATCGGTGTAGCCCACGATGGTGACGCCGTTGTCCGTCACGATCTTTTTGTCCATCTCCGTCAGTTCGCAGTTGCCGCCGCGCTCGGCGGCGAGGTCCACGATGACGGAGCCGGGCTTCATCATCTCCACCATGTCCTTGGTCCAAAGGATCGGCGCGTCCCGGTTGGGGATGAGGGCCGTGGTGATGACGATATCGATGTCGGGGGCAAGCTCCCGGAACTTGGCGAGCTGGGCTTCGCGGAATTCGGGGCTCGAGGGGGCTGCGTAGCCGCCGGTGGCCGCGCCATCGGTCTGCTCCTCGTCGAACTCGAGGAAGACGAACTCAGCGCCCATGGATTCGATCTGCTCGGCCACTTCGGGGCGCACATCGAACGCGTAGGTGATGGCTCCGAGCGAGGTGGAGGTGCCGATGGCCGCGAGGCCTGCGACGCCCGCGCCCACGACGAGCACCTTTGCGGGTGGGACCTTACCTGCCGCCGTCACCTGCCCGGTGAAAAAGCGGCCGAAATTGTTGCCCGCCTCGATGACCGCGCGGTAACCCGCGATATTGGCCATGGAGCTCAGCGCGTCCATCTTTTGCGCGCGGGAGATCCGCGGGACCATGTCCATCGCGATGACGGTGGCGCCCTGCTTGTTGGCCAGCTCCATGAGCTTTTCGTTCGAGCCCGGGTAGAAGAAGGAGATCAGCGTCTGCGCATCGCTCAGCCGCTTGGTCTCGGTATCCGAGGGCGGGCGGACCTTGGCGATGATATCGGACTGCTTGAAGAGGTCTGTCGCCTTTTTGACGACGGTGACGCCCGCCTCTTCATAAAGGGCGTCCGAGAAGCCTGCGAGCGCACCGGCTCCGGCCTCGATCAGGCATTCATGGCCGAGCTTCTGAAGCTGCTTGGCACTGTCGGGCGTCATGGCGACGCGCGCCTCGCCCTCAAAGATTTCTTTCGGCGTTCCGATCTTCACGTGTCCCACCTTCTTCGCTGCTTTCGCCAGACATGGCGCGGGTGATGCGGGCGTCTAGCTCCATCGCGCAGGGAATCCAACCGGACTGCGAAATAATGTTGCGCTAACAGTCGCGGGCCTCAGAGCCAGCGCCTAGTTTTTGAGCACCACTCATCGAAGGCCGCGCCGAAATCCTCCCTCAGCCGTGCCTCTTCGGGGCGGATGAAGCGTATGGTGATGATCCAGCAGAAGACGATGACGGCCGGAAGGGCGATCAGCAGGTCCCAGCGCAGCAGGCACCCTGTCAGCACCAGCGCGTCGCCCAGATAGATGGGATTGCGCGAGTAGCGGAAGGGCCCCGTGGTGACGAGCTCAGCCGCGCGCATGTGGGGAACGACGGTCGTGCGCGCCGCCATCATGGTCGCGGCGGCCCAGAAGATGAAAACGAGACCCGTTCCCACGATGAGGCCGCCGGTGAGATTGAGCCCGCCCTGCCCCGGAGAAACGAGCCAGGCTGCCACCAGAAACCCCAGCAGCCAGACGGGGGGAATGTCGATCCATTTCAGCATGGGGTCCTCGGTGTGTTTTGCCAGCGCGCGCCGGGCTGCCTTGTCAAAGCGCGGGCCGCCCGAGATGATGCAACCATGACGCTGACAGGAAAGACAGCCCTCATCACGGGGGGCGGCACGGGGATCGGCCTGGCTTCGGCGCGCGGGCTCCGGGCAGCGGGTGCCGATGTGATCATCACTGGGCGCCGGGCCGACGTACTTGAGGCCGCCGCTGAGCCCGGGATGCGCGCGATCCAGATGGATGTGAGTGAGGAGGCATCCGTCCTCCAAGGCTTTGAGGATGCGGGCAAAATCGACATCCTTGTGGCCAATGCCGGGATCGCGCAGGGGCAGAACATCCTGGGCTCGGACATGGAGTTTTGGCGGCAGATCATGGCCACAAACCTTGATGGTGCGTATCTGACGATCCGTGAGGCGCTCAAGCGGATGGAGATCGACAGTTACGGACGGGTGATCGCGATCTCCTCCATCGCGGGGCTGCGCGGGCTGAAGGGCGCGCATGCTTACACGGCTTCGAAGCAC
>JBCBME010000118.1:0-7204 GCA_039822945.1 Pseudomonadota bacterium | reverse complement strand
CATGGTGCAGGAGGCTGTGACCAACCTCCTCGACAATGCGCGCATCCACGGCGGGCCGACGCTGACGGAGATCTGCTTGAGCGCGACGAGGACCGGCGACACAATCGCGATTGAGGTGAGCGACGACGGCAAGGGCATCTCGCCTGAAGAGCATGACCACGCCCTCAAGCGGTTTGAACAGCTGGGCAGCACATCAGGAAGCGGTCTTGGCCTCTCGATTGTAGAGGCCGTCGCCCACGCCCATGGCGGCACCTGCACGCTTCATAGCCGCGACAGGGGCCTCACAGCCCGCATCACCCTTCTCGCGCAGGACGAGGCGGACTGACCGGAGCAACGCGATGCCCAGGGAAGGGCCTGACACCTCAGACCCGTCGCAGAGCCTAAGCCACGGCCATCCCGTTTGCGTCGAACCGATGAATGACATCGTCGGGCGCGTTGAGCTGAACGGTGGCCCCGATCTGCAGATCGCTTTCCCCGGCCATCCGGACGGTGACCTGCCCGCCTGCACCGCAGTCGACGATCACGTAGCTTTCAGCGCCGAGATATTCGATCACGTCCACCGTGCCGGAGAGCGGCCCGTCCGCAATCGTCAAATGCTCCGGGCGGACGCCGACATGGGCTGCCCCTTCCGCCCATGCGGGCACGGCCGCTGACGGGATGATGTTCATCCGGGGGCTGCCGATAAACTGCGCCACAAAGAGGTTCGCGGGCTTCTGATAAAGCTCCCGCGGCGTCCCCACCTGAGCGATCTGGCCCGCCTCGAGCACAACGATCCGGTCCGCCAGTGTCATCGCCTCGATCTGGTCATGGGTCACGTAGATCATCGTGGCCCCAAGCGTGCGGTGGAGCTTTGCAATCTCCAGCCGCATCTCGACACGCAGGGCGGCATCGAGATTGGAGAGCGGCTCGTCAAAGAGGAATGCCGAGGGCTCCCGCACGATGGAGCGCCCGATGGCCACGCGCTGCCGCTGACCGCCGGAGAGGTCCTTGGGCCGCCGGTCAAGGTATGTGTCGAGGCGCAGCACCTGCGCGGCCTCATCCACCTTTTGGTTGATCTCGCCCGCAGACAGGCCCGCGGCCTTCAGCGGGAAGCCCACATTCTCGCGGACCGACAGATGCGGATAGAGCGCGTAGGATTGAAACACCATCGCCAGCCCGCGCTTGGCGGGTGGGTCTGCGGTCACGTCGCGGCCCCCCACGACCACGGCCCCGCGGGAGGTCTCTTCGAGCCCCGCGATCATCCGCAGGAGCGTGGACTTCCCGCAGCCCGATGGCCCCACAAAGACCACGAGCTCCCCATCATTGATGGCGAGGTCCACGCCCTTGATGACCTGTACCGTGCCGTACCATTTTTCGGCTGCCTGCAATTCGACGGATGCCATTAGTTTTCCTCCCGACCGGCCCATGTCAGCCAAATCGCGGCTGTCCAGGTGAAGTCCTTCCCGCCGCATGGCGTGCCATCCAGCGGATCAAAATATTCGTTAAAGCCACCCGCCCGAATGACGGCGGCCGTCTCTTGGCGCAGGCGCTCGGCCTGCTCTGTGCGGCCCGTGTCCCGCAGCCCGATCGCGATGAGTGCGTTCAGAAAGGGCCACATGGGCCCGCGCCAATAGCGGCGCGGCTCGAAGTGAGGGCCTTCGGGGTCTGACGACGGGATGCCGTATCGCGTGGCGTTCCAAGCGCGCTCGAGATGCGCGTCAAGCTCGGGCCGCGAGGCGCCAGCGATGTAGGCCGTAAAGGCGCCGGAGCCGAGCACACCCGCAAAGGAGCCGCCGCGGAGGTCTCGCGCATCATAGGCGCCGATCTCCGCGTTCCAGAGGCCTTCTGCGCCCTCAAGAAGAGCGCTGTGCCAAGTCTCGATCTCGCTCGTGTCTTCGCCAAGCTCCTTGGCAACGGCGGCAAGGTCATGATGGGCCCGCATCAGGATGAAATGCGTGCCCGGATCGGCCATGAGGAACGGCCCATCGGCCATGATGCGCGTGGCATCCCAGTTCACTGAGCGGCCGAATTCGAGGATCGCGACGTAGCGGTCATACTCCTCCTTGGTGGGACGCATGGAGGCGTCGACATGGCCCGTGTCGCGCCGGGTGTAGGGGCCGACGCCAGAGCCGTCGACGCCCGCCATCCCGATATCCCAATCCGGGCAATTGTCGCGTCCGCTCTCCCACGGGTGGGTGACGCAGACCATGCCGTCGCGCAGGCGGTTGGCCATGAACCAGCGATGCCACGCGAGGATTTTGGGATAAAGCGCACGCGCCCGGTCGGCCTGCGCCGGATCGGCTGCCAGCACCTGCCGCGCCATCGTGGCAGCCACGGGCGGCTGGGTGATGCCGGAGGAGGGCGGCGTCGTGCCAGTGTTCCACACGCCCGGCCCGGGAAAGTAGCCCGGATCATCCTCGTGAAAGAGGATGTGAGGCACCATCCCGCTCTCCCACTGACCGGAAAAGAGCGTCTCGAGCTCCACCCACGCGCGGTCCACATCGAATGTGGAAAAGCCCCATGCCGCAAAGGCGCTGTCCCAGTTCCACTGGTAGGGATAAAGGCCCGAGGTCGGGATCGTGTAGCCGCCCCGATCATTGCCTCGCAGGATGGCCCGGGCTTGCTCATCCATGTTCACGGGCATTTCCATCGTCATCCTTTCACACTCCCTGCGGTGAGGCCTTTGGTCATGAAGCGCTCCAGCCCCAAAAAGAGTGCCATGATCGGCACGGTCGCGATCACCGAGCCCGCCATGAGATGCTGGCGCGGGATCTCCGAGGAGTTCAGCGCCGCGATCCCGCGGGTCAGAGTGAATTTCGACGGGTCATCGAGCAGCATGAAGGCGAGCAGAAACTCGTTCCACGCGATCATGAAGACATAAAGGCTCACAGAGGCGAGGGCCGGCAGCGACAGCGGCAGCGTGATCTTCCAGATCACCGCGAGGCGCGAGAGCCCGTCCATGAGACCCGCCTCTTCCACCTCGGCGGGCAAGCCCCGGAAATAACCCTGCAACATGTAAAGCGCGACCGGGATCGTCGTGACCGGGTAGATCAGCAGGATCCCGATGATGGAGTTCCGTAGCCCCGTGACCGAAAACGCGATGTAGATCGGCAGCGCAAGGACGATCATCGGGACCATGTAGATCAGGAGGATCCCGCGCGAGAACGCCGCCTGCCCCGAAAAGCGCAGCCGCGCCACCGCATAGGCACCCGGGATCGCAAAGAGGAGCGTGATCCCCACGGTGATGACGCTGATCATGAAGCTGTTGAAGAGGTAGAGCCCGAAATCAAACTGGGTGAACAGCTCCTGGTAGGAGCGGAAGAGATCCCAACCCTTGGAGAAATCGATCCCGAAATCGAGCGGGTTGGCCACCTGCTCGGCGCGGGTCTTGAAACTCGTCATGAGCATCACCCAAAAGGGGATCGCGACGATGGCGGTGAAGAAGATGTAGCCAAAGCCCGTCAGAAAGCGGATGACGCTCGTCTCAAAGGCGTGCCGATCCGCGCTGCCGCTCTCGAGGCCGTCGATGGTTTTGAGCTGCGCGATGGCAAAGCTCGTCCACAAAAGGGCCACCGCCAGCGCGCGGGAAAACACGCTCGCCTCTGGTCCGGCGAGGACCGGGCCAAAGCCCGCCACCATCATCACCGCCCCAAGCGCCACGAAGACCGCGACAGCCACGGCCATCGGCACTCTCACGAAGAGTAGGCCCGCGCCGAGCACCGCGCCAAAGAGCACTGACCAGAGCATCGAGGGTCTCAGAGCCTCCCCGCTCAAAAAGGCGACGGCGACCGCCACGGTGACAGACAGCGTCACCATCCATGCCGCGCCGAGAAGTGCGGCAGCGACGGGTCCCTGACGAAGCGCGTTCATAGCCCTTCCTCCTGGCTGATGTATCGGAAGAAAAAGAAACTGAAGCCGAGGAGGCAGGCGAAGATCACCACCGCCACAGCGGCCCCCGCTCCGATATTGGAGATCGCAAAGGCCTGTTCATAGACGTTCACTGTGAGCGTCCGCGTGCCCGCATTGCCGCCCGTCAAAAGGAAGATGTCGTCGAACTTGTTGAACGTCCAAATGAAGCGCAGCAGGAAGAGCACGCTTAGGATGCCAAGAAGCTGGGGCAGCGAAATCCACGCGAATTGCTGGAAGGGGGAGGCCCCGTCGATATCGGCGGCTTCATACATGTCCTGCGGGATCGATTGCATCCGCGCGAGGATGAAGAGGAACGAGAGCGGGAAGTAACGCCAGATCTCAAAGACCGTCACCATGATGAGCGCGAGCGGCCGCTCCCCGAAGAAGTTGATCGACTGATCTGCCACGCCCATCCGCACCAAAAGCGCGTTCGCGGAGCCGGAGAAGGGATCAAAAAGGATGATCCAGGCAAAGGCCACGGCGATGACGGGCGCCACGTAGGGAAAGAGGTAGAGCCCACGCAGCAGCCCTTGCCCCCGAAAGGACTTATCGAGGAGGAGCGCCGCAAAAAGCCCCATCACGATGGCGCCCACGGTGCCCACGATCGTGTAAAAGAGCGTGGCGTAGAGGACGTCCCAGAACTCATCGGCGTCAAAGATGCGCCCGAAATTGTCGAGCGTGAACGTGCCGTCCGTCAGCACCGAGGAGGACCGTGCCACCGTGGCAGGCGCGGTGGCGCGCGGGCTGATCTCTGGGTCGAAATCGGCGGTGGCCGTGGCGGGGATTTCAAGTGTCTCGCGCCAGCCGCCGTCCACGTCGCCAAAGATGCAGGTGAGGGCCGCACCAGACAGCTCACAGACCTCAGGCAGCGCGCCGAGCGTGAGGCCCGGCGGCACCTCATCGGTAAAGCTGACCTCGCGGAGCGCACGGTCTGGCGACGAATTGCGGAGCCTGAAGCGCCACGTGCCTTCGTCACCGGCCACATCGATGCGGCGCAGATCTTCGCGCAGCACAAGCTCCGGCGCGCGCAGGTCGCTCAGCTGCACAGGTTTGACGGAAATCCAGAAAATCGCGAGGAGCGGCAGCAGCACGACGGCTGCCACGATGGTGATCGTCGGCAGGAGGAGCCCCCATGCCAGCCGCGCTTCGCCCTTTGCTAGGGCCCCTCTTCCGGTGGGTGGTGTGCTTAGATCGCTCAAGGCTCTCTCCTTGCCCCGAACGTGATCCGGAGCCTCGTGGGGTCAGAGTGTGGGAGGGGAGGCCCCGGACGCGGATGTCCGGGGCGCTCCATTGTGTGTCGGCGCGGCCTACTGCACGGAGGCGATCGCGGCGTTCAGCGCAGCCACAGCCGCCGCGCCTTCGATCTCGCCATCGATGTACTGGCGCACAACGCGGTTGATCACCTGGCTGTTGATGACCTTGGAGGCCGTTGCCAGCTGTCCTTCAGTCACGCCCCAGCGCTGTGCGACGTCAAGGCCGCCCACGATGTCTGCAATGACCGAGGCCTCGTAGAGGTCGCCGAGCGGCGCGCGGCGGTCGATGCCCACATCAAGCGTGGCCCAGAGATCGGTGTACTCGGTGGGATTCTCAGCTGTGCCGCGGCGCACCGGGAACTTGCCCTCAGGCGCGATGGCGTGCGTCTGCCCGTAGCCTTCGGACATGGAGAACTCAACGAACTCCATCGCCGCATCCGTGGACGCGTCCGACGTGATGCCGAAGTAGCGGATATCGCCCCAGGCCGCGCCGTCGGGGTTCGAGGGGCCTGCAAACGTGGTCACGATCCCCGTCTTCGAGGCGAGCTCGGAGGAGGTGGGGTCGTCCGTGATGGTGGGCGGCGCGCTGTCGCGCAGACCTGCAAGCTCATCGAGGATGAAGGGCGACCAGATGATCATCGCCGCGTTGCCCGAGAAATAGAGCGTACGGGACTGATCCCAGTAAAGCTCGCCCTCGGGGGAGGCATCCGCGATGTCCTTGTAGAACTCGAGCACTTCAAGCGTTGCACCTTCGTCGAGCTCGGTCACGCCGTCGCCGTCCACGATGGAGACACCGTTGGCAAGGAACACGTGCTCGAGCACCTGGCTCATGAAGTTTTCGTCGACCTTCGTTGCGGCGACAAAACCGTACATCTCCGGCGGGTTATGCAGTGCAGCCAGGGCTGCGCGCACGTTGTCGTAGGAGGTCGGCGCCTCAAGGCCATTCGCCTCGAAAAGGTCCTTGCGGTAGACGATCATCTGCGTCCAGCCATCCACCGGAACAGAGGCCACGCCACCATCGGTGGCTGCGAGCGCGAGCGCGCCGGAGCTGAACGTATCTTCGCCCAGGTTCTCCACCACGTCGGTGGCCGCGTCGGTATCAAGGATGCCCGCTTCGGCCCAGGGCAGGGCGTATTGCAGCGTGTGGTAGATCACGTCAGGCAGATCGCCCGCCGCGAAAGCAGCCGTGGCACGGGTGCCCAGATCGGATTCCGTCACCGGGATCACGTCCACGGTGTGGCCGGTGGCGGCGGCAAAGTCGGCTGCCATCGCTTCCTGGCGTGCGAGACGCTCCGGCTGCTCTTCGGTCGTCCAGAACCGAAGGTTTTCAGCGGATGCAAGGCTCGCCGTCAGGGCAAGCACCGCCGTCGTTGACAGTATGGTTTTCATGAGTTTCCTCCCAGTTGGTGGTCGTCGTTCCTTCCGGTTCCGCCGGAAGTGTTGGTTTGCCGGTGGGGCGCGGAGCCCCGATCCAGAAAGGTTGCGGGCATGGTGTCCCGCAGCTCCTCGACGGGCGCCTCCTGCACGCGTCGGATGAGCATCTGCGCGAGGGTCGTGCCTGCGCGCCGCCAGTCCACGGCCCACGTGGCCAAGGGCGGCTCCATAAAGGCGCCCTCAGGATCCCCGTCATAGCCGACGATGGCGATGTCCTGGCCTGCCACGAGGCCCCGCGCCTGGATGGCGCGCCACGCGCCCATCGCCGCGCGGTCGACCGCAAAGACGATGGCCGTCGGTTCGGCGCCCGCATCGAGAAGCTCTGCCGTCGCCGCCTCTCCAGCCGCGCGTCCATTTGCACCCAGCCGAACGAGACCCGGATCGAGAGCGAGCCCGCGCTCCGCCAGCCCCTGCTCGAGCCCGTCTTGGCGCTGGCGCGTGTAGAAATACTCCGGGCTCGCGCCCACGAATGCGATCCGCTCATGCCCGCGATCCACCAGAAGATGCGCCGTCTGGCGCATGGCCTCCGCCGCATCGACATCAAACCACGCGCAACCCTCGGTGTCGCTGTGCCCGCCAAAGAGGACAAACGGCACGCCCGCTTCCCGCAGGAGCGCCACGCGCGGATC